>DIVL01000063.1 GCA_002435825.1 Anaerolineaceae bacterium UBA6133 | reverse complement strand
GACCAAAACGACCCCATCCGAGGAGGGGGAATTAAAGGGGGTGGATCCTGTCACGTCATTGCGAGCGCCGCCAGGCGTGCGGCAATCTGCATTAATTCTATATCTTCACCCCCCGATTACATCGTCCCCCTCTGAAGAGGGGGTGACCAAAACGACCCCATCCGAGGAGGGGGAATTAAAGGGGGTGGATCCGTGACATGTGCCCGCAGTGAAACGGAGGGTAAGCGCCAATACCAGCTGCGATCCTTCTCTCCCAGGGGTTTTTCCACTTTTTCCACTATTTCCGTTGTTTTTTCGTTTACAATTGAAGCATAAATTTGTATTTAGGAGGAATCATGGCGCTAATAAATTGCCCTGAGTGTGACAAAGAAATTTCAGATAAAGTCAAAGCTTGCCCCTACTGCGGATTTCCATTTATTAACGAAGTTGAGAATTTACAAGAGCAATCTCCGCAACAAGTTGAATTAACAGGCGTAAACCTAAAAAAACAATTGAATTGGAAGTGGATCATTATTGGATTAGCTATCGTAATTATTGGTGTAATCATTGTTTTTTCTAGCCAATATTTAAAACAACAAAAGGCTCAGCGTGACTATGAGTTATCATTTAACACATACATCGATGATTTGTTCCTGCTACGATTGACCACAATAGGTGGAGGAGCTGAAGCTGAAGAATTGTCCAATCTTACAGCAAAAGTATGGGCGAACTCCATTTATGAAAAGGCCGATCCTGAGACTGATATGTATACAAGAGTAAGCATCACAGGAAGATTCAACGATGACTTTAATACTTCCTTGAACAGGTTATTTTCTGACACTTCCATTATTTCGAAAATCAGCGATATTAAAGAATACCAAGTCACAGCCAAAGATGCCATTGAAAAACTTCAAAATCCCCCAACCGGTCTAGAAACCTGTTACGATACCGCGACAAACATGTATGCAGCGTTTTTATCTTTTACTAATTCCGCAATAAATCCAACTGGTAGTCTTCAATCCTATAATCAAGACAGGAGAACTAAAACTGATACATTTTTAGACCTCTACAATAAACTTGAAGCTCAAATTCCAGAAAAGTTTGTCATCGAGGAAAAAGATAGAGGTAAATAGTAAAAATTCGAATTGTGTCCTTGTTGCGTGGTGCAGGCGGTTTGGATTATGGTTTGAAGAAAGCTGGACATGAAATTGTCTGGGCATATATCCGGCTGCGGCTTCACTTCGGGCGTTTGGCTCAGAGTTTATGACAGTCTATATGCTCGGCAGCCAGTAGCAAGGGGGTGAATTAGATCGAGCGACTTACTTCAGCTCTTGAAAACCGATGTCTCTCAAGTACTCAAACACAGGGTCATAATACTCAGCTTTGCGAGTGGGGTCTTCAGGGTCGCCGTTTGGCACAACGATGACCATACCCTGCCGGGCACGGGTCAGTAAGACTCGATAGGCATTCTTAAGATACTTTTGTCTCTCGGGCTTATTGATGTTGTTCCACTTATCGCCAGCGAAAGACTTATAAATCCAATCTCTTGAACCCATGCGGAAATCACCATCCCAAACCACACACGCCCAATCCACTTCCAAGCCTTGCACCTGAAACTCAGTCGCGGCATCTTCAAGGTAGTAACAGGAGCGAATATCTTCCTTACCGTCCAAAAACCAATGAATCGGATCGATTTCAGCGCGTATGTCGATTGCCAAAGGCTTCAAACGGATGGCTTGCGAAGAAACAAGCATGCCATAGCGTTCAGTGCCCCGGGCTTGTTGTTTCAGCCAGTTTTTAGCGGTTTGAAGGTCTCGGGTAATACGAATGGGGTAGGCATCGCCAATGGCTTTTAATGTTACCCTGGCATCAGCAACATCCAGATCAAGCACTTGCTTGACCAACAAAGACACCTTTTCACTGCGGAAAGAACGCATTGAAACCGATAGATGCAACGCCTCACTTTGATGCAGGCGATCTCGATCCTCAAAGTGATCAAGCGCGTGTAAGGCGCTATACTCGCTATCTTTTAGTTGAGGAGGGAAATAAATATGCCAACCTGGAAAATGTTGCGTGACTGCTTCAATCCAAGCTGCAATTCCGGTTTCTCCGGTGTTTATTTCTTGCCCACCGCCAACCAAACAGACAATCGTAGCCCAATCATCATGGCGATCCAGACAAGAGATCAGAAATTCAGGCTCAGATTGGGAGAAGTTAGGAATTCGCTTCTTGCGAATCATGAAATTCGCTGTTTGTTGCAAGTCCCAAGCGCGTTGTGCTTCATCGAACAGAGCTACGTGCTCAAGCGGGGCTTGTTCAAGATTTATAAGGCATTCATCCCTAAAATTGTGCACATTTTGGATAAAAAGACTTACCTCGCGCTTTGCGTCCCCTTTCTTTAGTCGTTTCCCTTTTTCCGCTTCGATCCTGACGCGGTTACGGGCAAGCGCTTCACGCAAGACTGCCACGAGCGGACCGTTCCCAGAAAGGAAGACGCTGTAAAGTTCATTCTCTTTGTCAATATTGTTGGTCGCAATATTCAAGCCAACGAGGGTTTTGCCTGCCCCAGGCACACCCGTGACAAAGCAAATTGATTTTTGATTGTTTTGTCGAGAGTGGAAAATGATCGCTTCGATTTGAGCAGAGGTCTCGGTTAGGTTGATTGCGGATGCATCACTTCGGGATATCTCTTCGACTGAGTGGCCAGCGTAAAGTGCTTGAGCGGCTTCTACGATTGTAGGCGTTGGTTGATATGCGCCAGCTTGCCATTGTTCTTGGTCGATGTCATCACCATCACAGAAATCCAACACACTCTCTATTACTGATTTAAGCTCCGAAGCGTTTGTCAGGATGGGATACAGGACGTTGTCATCATGGATGGTGGTTTGAATAAGTGTGCCTTGGGCAGGTGCTTGAGAGGCAATCAGGATAGGAGCAATGGTAGCTTCATGGCTGGTTTCATGGAAGTTTTTCAGGTCAATCGCATAATCCCATACCTGATCGATGGCTGCACTGTTGAAATCAGACTCACCGACCTTAAACTCAAGCACAAAGATCGCTGATTTGATGATCAAAACCACATCAATGCGCTTTCCCATGCGAGGAATGTCAAATTCAAAATAAATCTTGCCAGAATATCCGGGCAAGACGCGTTTCAAAATCTTAATTTCTCGCTCCCAAGCGAATTTTTGGGTTGGTTCGTCAGGGAAAGGGGATGCAATCGCAAGATGCCCGATAATCTCTTCGGTAGAGAGGGTTAAGAAGGTCGAGCAATCAGTTCCAAAGAAGTAGCGAGGCATGATGATTCAAGCTGAATTATAGGAGAGTTCTTGTTTTTGTGTAATGAGAATTGGAGATTCAGACAAATCATTTTTCTGATATTATTGCTTAGTAGTATCAAACGATTCTGCAGGGGAGGCAGATTTGATCAATTCTTACGTCGGGGTGACTGACAAATCGTGGTTTTCACTCCTTCGATCCCAACCAGGGATTGATGAAGTGAACTTCTGGTTGCCATCCGGGCGAGTTTTCAGAGCCTTAAAGCCGGGCGAACTATTTCTTTTCAAACTGCACTATCCAGATAATGTCATCGTAGGAGGGGGGCTGTTTGCGCATTCCACCGTCCTGCCGGTTTCCCTTGCCTGGGATGCGTTTGGGATCAAAAACGGCGCTGGCAGCCTGGAAGATCTGCGAGAGAAGATTGATAAGTATCGTAAGCAAGAGAGTGACCGTTTTCAAGATTATCAAATAGGCTGCACCTTACTCGAGCAACCTTTCTTTTTACCTGAAGAAAAGTGGATCCCTGCCCCTGTCGATTGGCCTAAAAATATTGTTTCAGGAAAGACGTATGATCTTAGCATTGAGCCTGGGGCAACGATTTTTCGCCAGTTGAGCGCACAACAGATCCAACCAAACCTCTTCAGGGAGGTTGCTCCCCGATATGGGGAGCCGGTGCTGGTAGAGCCCCGATTAGGTCAGGGTTCGTTCAGAGTCTTGGTTACCGATGCTTACAACCGCCGCTGTGCAATTTCCAGCGAACGTACACTTCCAGTCTTGCAAGCTGCCCACATCAAACCATACAGCGAGTTGGGAGAACATAAAGTCACGAATGGGATATTACTCCGGCAGGATATTCACACCCTCTTTGACAAAGGTTATCTGACTATCACGCCTGACCTGAAAATTGAGGTGAGCCGTAGAATCAGAGAGGAATTTGAAAACGGCAGGGATTACTACAAATACAACGGTCAGCCGATGCGCCCGCCTCAAAATTGGATGGACAGACCCTCGCGTGAATATCTGGAATGGCATAATGAAAGTGTTTATCGCGGATAGTGTTGGCTAAAAAGTAGAGCGGAATGGTGCTCTTGCCTACCCCGCGTATCCCTTCGCAAGGTCTACGATTCTACCATGTAAAAAACGGATCGTTTTTTCTCAGGGAGTATGGGGGGTTTAATTCTGTGTGGGGTAGAATAAAAGCAGGTCAATCAATCGGAAGGAATTCATATGGAATTAAAGGGCTTCAATCCGGACGATCCAGACATACAAAGTACTGGCAAAAATCTAAAAAAGATACTCATTTTTCTGGTAATACTTCTGTTGATTTATATTATCTTCTCAGTTTTTAGTGAAACAGATAAAAAGGAAATACAACCCACGAGAACTACTGGGCAGGAATGGACGGTTACAAAGTCAACCTATATTTATTATTCGCCAGATTTTGACAGCGACACAAAAGGCGAGTTAGCGGTAGGGGATATTGTCACGCTCCCTGCAGGCGTAATAAGTCCTGAGTGCAAAACAATATCTGAGCCGGGATTGTCAGCTGTCTTGTGTTATTTGCGTGCTAAACGCTCAGGCACGGAGGGCTGGGTGCTAATGAAGTGGGTTGAATAAAACTTAAATGGCAAACGGAGACGATAGGCTGTAACGCTGGTTACAAGACGGGGATTCAATGAAAGTAAGCAAACAAAAACCGATGACCATAAATCAGTTGAAACGTAAGATTAAAGAACTCGAATTAAGGAATGAGGAATTAAGGGCAAGTGTAGGAAACGAAGCATTACACGGGTGGAAACCAGACGTAAGAATTGAAAAGCAATATAGCTGGATTTACACCTGGCTTTATCCATTATCAGTTTATTTAGACAAAACCGTTGACCCCCCTACACGTAATGCAGTTATGACTTTTGTGACTGCAACTATCTCGCAGATGTCAATCCATGGGAAATATGGCGTAAAAATTCCAAACGATCCACAAGAGATAGACACAGAAACTTATTTTAAAAAACAACGGGAATATATACAGCTAAATTATGACCCTTGTGATATTTGCGGTGAAAATAGGATTACTCACCAATGCCATATTATCCCAAGGGGAGAGGGCGGAGAATATCATAAGGATAATTTTTTTACACTTTGTCCGATACATCACCACCTGTTTGACCATAACAGATTAAACAAAGATGAGTGGGCGGTCTTATCCGAACTCATTAATACTAAAGCACAATCCGCTATTGTTTATTTTAGAGAAGTGAGGGAAAAACAGCAAATAGAATTCTGGGATAAAAATCCTTAACAGCGCAATAAATAAGCCAGGTCAATTGCTTAAATAGACGTTCTAATTACCAGGCTCATATTCTGTTTTATCGTCTATATACTCTATATAATTCCCGTTAATTCGGGCTTCCATTGCTTCAGCTGGGATCTCAAAATAAAACATGCCTGGCGTTGAGTCTCCATAACCTGACCATAAAACAGATATTTCTACTGCTTTCCCATCGGGTTGCTCAGAGGCGATTTTATATGTTCCTGTCTCCACTGTTCCACTATTGGGCTTATAAAGGGTTATTTTCCCTTCCCCTATCTCTTTATCTATTGCAGTCAAGTAATATTCGTATGAAGTTATCCCGCCTGCCTTCCAATGCCCTACCAGGCGACTGGAGGGGGTGGATAAATCCCTACTATTACCGCAAGCAGATAACGAAAGTAAAGAGACTAAAACAAGTATAAAAATAAACTTTTTCATGTTATTCCTTTCCCTATTTACAGTCATTGCATCAGTAACTAATCAGGTGCTAACAGGATTCTTGTTCCTTTTCTTCGTTCTCGCCGGTTTCCTGACCGCGCGAGGCATTTGACCGATGGTCTCCAATGACTGGAAGTATAAGCTCCCTCTTTAGTCTTCAATCCGTTTCACGGTGGAAGCCAGCTTCTCCTATGGAGAGGCTCGATGGCCTTATTAAGTCTTCGACCTAACTCTTCTGCTTCTGTTTCTCCTCAACCTTCTAAGACGAAAACAATCGGTCCTGTTCCCAACTTTCCCAGAGTGTCTTCACTTCTCTTGGCATCTTACGTAAAGATTGCTTAAAGCCATCTTTAATTTTTTCAAGGTTTTCATTAGACACTACCCCAATACTTGTAAAATTTTCGATGTCCATTTCTACCATAATTTTAGCATTACGAAATTTAACCCAACAAGGTCGGTCAATAAAGAAATCTTCTCCCGCTTCAAATGTGGTGGTTAAGTCTTGTAAGGTTGTGCTTGATGAAAGGTAACAAATGATACAGCGTTTATCCTGACCTATTTGATCTGTAAAAACGACAATGTGGTAATGAGGTTTGCTTTCAGAATCTCTTAGTAAATAAACACTCCCCTCGGCGATCATCAAAAACTGAACTCGAAGGCTGACCGAAAGCAATCATCATAAACGATTTCTTGAAGTAATTCAGAGACTTGTTCAGGGGTGAAACCATTCTTTTCGAGGATATCTCTGTACGGCAAGGCTCGACGACGTTCATCTTTATTAAGATCGATATGTTCAGGCAGGTTTTTAATATCACCTTCTAACATACCTTTTCGTGCTAAACGGTACTTGTCGTATAAATCGTGAAGACGATCGATCTCCTCATCACTTAGTAAGCCGTCACTAATTCTGTCCTCAGGATTTTTTTGAGAAATCAGGTTCGTCTTTCGATTTAACGTGAAGAAAGTACTCCAATCGTATGGCAAATCGACTTCCGAGTCACCGCAAGATGAAATGCCGTTGTTGACCTCGCTGATGATTGGTCCTTTTGGTAAGGAGAAAAAAGTGCCGAAAAAGGCTGGCTCTCCAGTATTGAGCAAAACCTCCCTGTCAAACAGATATAGGAGCTTTGCAGCGGTGTAGTGATTTAATTTGTTATCTGCGAAGTAACAAAGTTGGGATAAGGCTGCAATTGCTTTATCTTCTTTAAACGTTAGATTCATGCACTGCTTATCAACGCTATGCAAAGAATCATAGCCTCCACTCTTCATTTGGTCTCCTTTTGCTCTCAATACCTATTATACAATGAATCCCGCTATGTCAATATTTGTTCTTAACTATTGCGAAACCCCTAATTTTCTTCAATTATCACCCCACCTTTCTTTTCCCCATCATTACCCCTTTTCAGCACATCAGCCAGTTGCCCCAACAATTCCGCTGAGCTGGCCTTATCTTTCATCCTTTCCATCTCCTGCTCCGCCAGGCTCAGGCGGGCTTTGCTGAGCAAATACGAGCTGGCAAAGTCCAGCGCCATCGCCGGCGGTAAGACCCTGTTCGTGCCGGTCTCCTGAGTGCGAAGCCTCCCCGTGGGACCGCGCACGGGGTTTGACCGACAGGTCTCCAATTGATGCAATGAAAGGCGGATCGCCACGCAAAAGAGCTCGCGATGACGGGATAAAAGGCAGGTGTGGACCGTTTGCGGTGGATGAGGGCTCATGGTTCACCATGTTCGTGCCGGTCTCCCGACCATGGAAGGCATTTGACCGAATGGTCTCCAATTAATACAATGAGAAGCAGATTGCCGCGTCGCTTCGCTCCTACTCTGTACGCAAGCAGTCGCAAAGACGGACTCTCGTCATCGCGAGCGTAGCGCGGCGATCTGCCGTTATGAATGTGGGACGGAAAGATCGAAAAAGCCGGATTCAACTTCGGAATCCGGCCTACAACTGCCACCCCCTTTAGTTCCCCGCTTCCCTTTCGCTGCGCTACACGGATCTTCGACCAAGAGGGGGTCAGGTTATCGATCCTCATCACCCCTTTTCAGCGCATCAGCCAGTTGCTCCAGCAGGTTCGATGAGCTGGACTTGTTTTGCATCCTTTCCATCTCCTGCTCCGCTAGGTTCATCCGGGCTTTGCTGAGCAAATACGAACTGGCAATGTCGATTGCCATCGCCGGCGGCAAGCCGTAGACCTTTTTTTCCAGCGCGCCGGTGCCAGGCTCTGCCCACGAATAGACCCTCCTGCGGTTCTCTTTCCTCTCCACCCGCACCCTTTCGTCCTTCCCCAGCATCCCGAATGCCTCCGCCAGCGTCCGCGATCCGGGTAAATTCATCCGTTCCTCCAGCAGCCTGGTCAGCTCTCTGCGGTCGAACTTGCGTTCGTCTTCCGTCATCAGGATGCGCATCATCTCATCGAAAGCGGCATCCACCAGGCGGCGCGGTTTGGGCTGGGCTTGCTCACCCAGGCGTTCAAACAGCAGATGCAGGCTGCTACGAAGTACCCCGACGCCATCAGCGTTAGTGGGCTCGCCGTCCACGATGGTGAACTGCAGGCGCGCTCCCGCTTGCCCCAGGCGGTTTTTGACCACTTTCAGCACGGCGCGCCCCATGCCGCCCAGCTTCATGGCTTCGGGTCGGCTGAGCAGCAAGACGCTATCCACCCCCGCCAGCAGCTCGCTGCTGCCGCGCACGCGTTCTTCCCCCTGCGAGGTGGGCAGCCCCCATTTGTCCAGCCGGGCAGCCTGGCGCTTGTTGAATTGGTGGAGCAAAACCACGCTCACGCCGGTTTGGCTGGTGAGCTGGCGCAGACCGCGCAGGAATGTGCTCACGGCGGATGCCGAGCCGTCCGCCATGCCGGGCAGATATTGCGCCAGCCCGTCGAAGATCAGCAATTGATACCCCCGGCTCACAACTTCTTTTTGAAGCCAGTTGAAGCTGATGGTTTCGCCGAATTTGTGGGCGCTGAAATCGAGATCGAGGGCACCAGGCACCTCGATCCCCATGCCTTTTTTGTTGTTGGGATAGCCGCGGCAGAGCCTGAGCACGCGTTCGGCGATCAGGTTCGGGTCGGTATCGGCGCAGAAATAGCGCACCCGCGCTTCGCAGCTCATAGGTGATAGCTGATAGCTCATAGGAAAATCCGAATCTTCCCTATCACCTATGACCCACGAGCTATCACCTGTCTTTTTCCTATCAGCTACGAGCCACGAGCTACCAGCTAATCCTTTCCTATCACCTATGACCCACGAGCTACCAGCTATCTTTTTCCTATCACCTATGACCCACGAGCTATCACCTGTCTTTTCCCTATCACCTATGACCCACGAGCTATCACCTGTCTTTTTCCTATCAGCTACGAGCCACAAGCTATCACCTGTCTTTTTCCTATCACCTACGAGCCACGAGCTACCAGCTATCTTTTTCCTATCACCTATGACCCACGAGCTATCACCTGTCTTTTTCCTATCAGCTACCTCTTCCCCCAATTCCATATCCCAGGCTCTGCCGCGCCCGGACGCCATGCCGAGCGCCAGGTCCAAGCCCAAAAAGGACTTGCCCGATGCCGTCTCCCCGGCCAGGAGGGTGATGCCGCCCTGGGGGACCATCTGCCACAGCAGCCAGCCGTGTGGTCGCCATCCCAAGCGCACCAACTCCGCCGCGGAGATTACGTTTTTGAAATCGATATTATCCAATATTCTTCCTTTCCGTAGATCCCTACGACGACCGTGTGTCAAATATGCCTTGTAGGGTTGACGCCTGCGTCAACCGCAAATCCCGTAGGATCGATGGCCTGTGTCAACCGTATATCCCGAAGGGTCGATGGCCTGTGTCAACCAAGAAGACGAGGAAAAGGCGGGCCTTTTCCCTACGATGACCGTGTATCGAGTAAACCTCGTAGGGTCGATGGCCTGCCTCGACCGAAACGGGTAACCACGGGGGGTTACCCCTACGAGTTAATCATGTGGTCGTAGGTTCGATGGCCGTGCAAAGCCTCCCCCTGCGGGATGCCTCGACCGACGCGGGTAACCACGGCCCTCAACAGGGTGGTTCCCAAGGGGTTACCCCTACGAGCCATCACCTATCACCTACCACCTCTTGTAAATATAGAACATATGTGCTATTATATACCCAAACGATTCTATTTGCAAACTGCACATTAACAACCGTATTTGCACTCAATCCACCCTCCCGCACCGTCAAAAAACGTTGCAATTATTGCAATTATTGCAAATCTCCCTGATCGTGCCGGCCTCCTGGCCGCGCACGGGGATTGACCGGAGGTCTCCAGATGGTGTTGACCGTCGTTGCGAGGGGCGAAGCGACGTGGCGATCTGCAGTTAAGAGCGTGGGGCAGAATGGTGTGCAGGCCTGCCCCGCGTATCTGTTCGCGGGGTCTGCCACTCCGCCGTGAGTTTGTTCTCAGATATTGCCGGAGTGAGCCCGCGCGATATCCTCTTATGAACCAGGTTACGAGGCGGTCTCATTCCGGCCTACGAAAAGATAACTAACGGATGCAATGACAGGCAGATCGCCATACCTTGCTTCGCGGGTTCAGTGATTCGTAGGGCGTGATTGAGGGCACCGTTAACGATGTGCCAGACGAACGTATCGTGCCCTCTATCCGCCGTTGATGGTGATCCGGGTGGCGAATCATTGCAATGCACCGGTTGATTTATGGCGGATTGGAAGCACACCAAGATCTCCAAATAATGACGTGTGCAGTGCTTCCAAGCTCGCCCTACGGGTATTGTTAAGGGATGACAGGCAGATCGCCATACCCTGCTTCGCGGGCACAGGCTGCTTCGCTCGCGATACCCTACGGGCACGATGTGACGGGATGTCCTACGTAGGGCTGGGCCTCGGTCCAGCCGCTTATCTCGCGTGTGCACGTGATCACGTGATAAGGTAAACCCGCTCCGTACGAAATATTGCCGGAGTGAGCCCGCGCGACATCCTCTTTTAAACCAGGTTACGAGGCGGTCTCATTCCGGCCTACGAAAAGATAACTAACGGATGCAATGACAGGCAGATCGCCATAACCTGCTTCGCTCGCGGTGATGGGATGTCCTACGTAGGGCTGGGCCTCGGTCCAGCCGCTTAACTCGCGTGTGCATGTGATCACGTGATAAGGTAAACCCGCTCCGTGCGAAATATTGCCGGAGTGAGACCGCGCGATATCCTCTTATGAACCGGGTTACGAGGCGGTCTCATTCCGGCCTACGAATGAATGAGAAGACCCTCTTCAGTCTCCCGTCCGCTTTGCGGCGGGATCCAGCTTCCCCCGAGGGAAGCCCAAGGGCCATCCCACCCCCTTTAATTCCCCACATCCCTTCCGCTGCGCTTCAGGGATCTTCGACCGGGAGGGGGTCAGAATGGAAAAACATAAACATTTCGTAAGAATTGATACTACAGGCTTGACTTATCGCCCCCAACTGCTTATCATATGTTAGCACTCAATCTAATGGAGTGCTAATTCTTTAGAACAACTAACGGAGGAACAAAATGACATTATCTATGCGACCATTAGGAAGCCGGCTCGTGATCGAACCGATCGAGCAGGAAGAAGTAACCGCGGGCGGCATCGTGCTGCCCGAAACCGCGAAGGAAAAACCCCAGAAGGGCACTGTGCTCGCCATTGGTCCCGGCGACCGTGACGACCAGGGCAACCGCATCCCATTGGATGTGCAGGTTGACGATACGGTGCTGTTTGCGAAGTATTCCGGCACCGAGATCAAATACAACGGCAAGAAACTTTTGATCATGCGCGAGAGCGACGTCCTCGCGATTCTTTAAGATTATTGGAACAAGGAGATTAGAAATATGGCAAAACAATTAGTATTTGGAGAAGAAGCACGCCGATATCTGAAGAATGGCGTTGATATCGTGGCTAACGCAGTTGCCACCACCTTAGGTCCCAAGGGACGCAATGTGGCCCTGGACCGCAAATATGGTTCTCCCACCATCACGCATGACGGCGTGACCGTGGCAAAAGAAATCGAACTCGAAGATCCCTTTGAGAACATGGGCGCCCAGCTTTTGAAGGAAGCCGCCACCAAGACCAACGATATCGCTGGCGATGGCACCACCACTTCCACCGTTCTGGCGCACGCGATCGTGACCGAAGGTCTCAAGAATCTGGCTGCCGGCGCCAACCCCATGCTGCTGAAGCGCGGCATCGAAGCGGCCTCGAAGGCTGTGTCTCAAGCGATCCTCGACCAGGCAATCGACATCACCACCAAAGCCGAGATCGGCAACGTTGCCACCATCTCCGCCCAGGACGAGCAGATCGGCGCCCTGATCGCGGACGTGATGGACAAAGTCGGCAAAGACGGCGTTATCACGGTGGAAGAATCCAAGGCGCTCGAATTCGAGACTGAATACGTGGAAGGTATGCAGTTCGACCGCGGCTACATCAGCCCCTATTTCGTGACCGACCCCGAGCACATGCAGGCTGAGATCGCTGAGCCCTACATTTTGATCTACGACAAGAAGATCTCTGCAGCTAACGACATCGTGCCCTTGCTCGAGAAAATGGTGCAGGTCGGCAAACGCGACATCGTCATCATCGCAGAAGACGTTGACGGCGAAGCGATTGCAGCCCTCGTGCTGAACAAGATCCGCGGCGTTTTGAACGTCGTGGCAGTCAAAGCCCCCGGCTTTGGCGATCGCCGTAAGGCTATGCTGCAGGATATTGCGATCCTGACCAATGCTGCTGTGATCTCTGAAGAGACCGGCCGCAAGCTGGAAAACGCGACCATAGAAGACCTCGGCCGCGCAGAGAAGATCAGCATCGATAAAGACAACACCACCATCGTGGGCGGCAAGGGCGACACCAACGCTATCAAGGGTCGCATTGAGCAGATCCGCGTTGAGATCGACAACACCACCAGCGATTACGACCGCGAAAAACTCCAGGAACGCCTGGCGAAGCTCTCCGGCGGCGTTGCCATCATCCGTGTTGGCGCAGCCACCGAGACCGAGCTGAAAGAAAAGAAACACCGCGTGGAAGACGCGCTCTCCGCGACCCGCGCAGCCGTTGAAGAAGGTATCGTACCCGGCGGCGGTGTGGCACTTGTGAACGCGGTGGACGCCCTCAAGGACCTGAAACTCGAACAGGATGATGCCCAGATCGGTATCAACATTGTTCGCAACGCCCTGACCGTGCCGATGAAGAAAATCGTCGAGAATGCCGGCAAGGATGGCTCTGTGGTCGTGGAAAACGTGCGCCAGCGACAGGCTAACGAGAACAATCGCCACATCGGCTTTAACGTCCTGACCGAAGTCTATGGCGATATGGTTGAAATGGGTGTGATCGATCCCGCCAAAGTGACCCGCGGCGCGCTCGAGAATGCAGCTTCGATCGCTGCCATGATCCTCACCACCGAGGCTCTGATCACTGATATTCCTGAACCTGCCGGCTCGGCTCCTGCCATGCCCCAGGGCGGCGGAATGTACTAAATCGAAGCAATAGATAATTTAATGGAAAAAGCTGGCTACTTAGTGGCCAGCTTTTTGTTTAATACAAAAAAATATTTAAGCGTGTTTTGGGGTGTAATCCAGAGTCTCGATTATATCGAGCAAACGATTCCGGAGGGTTGGGTATGAGAGCCCGTATACGTCTTCCATGCGATTGAGTTTGCCTTCACAAGTGATGAAGGTGAGGAGGAAGTTGCGCTGTTCATCACTGAGCCTTTGGATCGGATCCGCCTGAGGGACAAATTCACCTTCAACGGTAATATCGCACTCGGGGCAGTAATAGACCAGCACGTTCATAGGACCTTGACAGACTGGGCAACAAATCGGTAGTTTTGACATTGGAACCTCCATTAATATATCAGTATATTACAACTTTTTTAAGTCATTGTCAAGTATTTATAGGGAAAAACTCAGATATATTTCCTTTTTATTTTACGATCAACATTTATTGGAGAAATCCCGATCTACTCTTGCTTTTGAACAAGGCAGCAGGAGGTGGGTATAATAAGGTATTGCTATTGAAGGAGACGCTATGCCCCCAAAAATTGTTGAATGCATCCCTAACTTTTCAGAAGCTCGCCGCCCGGAAGTGGTTGATTCGATCATCGCTGCAGTTGCGAGCGTGAACGGTGTGCGCGTTTTGGACCGGCACTCTGATGTGGACCACAATCGCACTGTCCTGACCTTCGTCGGCACGCCGGAGGCGGTGGAGGAGGCAGCCTACCTCGGCATCGCAAGAGCAGCGGAGTTGATTGACCTCAACCAGCACCAGGGCGAACACCCGCGCCTGGGTGCAGCGGATGTGGTGCCGTTCGTGCCGATCGCGGGCGTGACCATGCAGGAATGCGTCGAGATGGCGCGCCGGCTCGGCAAGCGTGTGGCAGACACGCTGGACATTCCGGTTTATTTTTACGAAGATGCTGCCATCCGGCAGGACCGCGTGAACCTGGAAGACATCCGGCGCGGCGAATTTGAGGGCATCAAAGAGGCGATTGCCACCGACCCCTACCGTGAACCCGACCTGGGACCCAAGCGGTTGGGACCTGCCGGAGCAACCGTCATAGGAGCACGTCAGCCGCTGATCGCGTACAACATCTTCCTCAACACGCCCGATGTCAGCATCGCGCAGAAAATTGCCCGGCGCGTGCGCAACTCATCAGGCGGTTTCCATTTTGTGAAGGGGATGGGCGTTCTGGTGGAAGGACTGGCACAGGTCTCGATGAACCTGACCAATTTCCACCGCTCTCCGATGGCGCAAGTGACGGAGTTTGTCCGGCGTGAAGCCCAGCGCTATGGGGTTGGCATTCACCACTCAGAAATTGTTGGGCTGGTGCTTTCCCAGGCGATGGTGAACGCTGCCCGCTACTACCTGCAGATGGACGGCTTCGAGAACGACCAATTGCTCGAAAACCGTTTGTTTGGCTTTGACGAAGAAGAGGAGGCAGCCGCAGGCGGCAAGGTTGATTTCATTGACCAGGTTGCGGAAGGCACGCCCGCGCCTGGCGGCGGTTCAGCAGCTGCCCACACTGCGGCGCTTGCAACCGCACTGGCGTTGATGGTGGCGCGCCTGACGGTTGGCAAACCGAAATACGCTGCCGCCGAAGCGGAAAGCTGGCAGGTGATCGAAGAGGGCGAGGTGCTGCGAACCCGCCTGACCAAGGCGGTCCAGCATGACGCTGAAGCTTTTGACGGCATTTTGGTGGCGCGGCGTCTGCCCAAGGCGGATAACGACCAGATCGCCACCCGCAACGAAGCTATTCGTATAGCCAGCCTTTATGCCGCCCAGGTGCCGCTGGAAACAGCGCGCGACTGCATTGAGGTGCTCAAGATGACTCTGCGCATGGCAGAAATTGGCAACCTTAACAGCATTTCCGATGCAGCCGCTGGCGCGCATCTTGCCAAAGCCGGGTTTGAAGCCGCCCGCCTGAACGTCAGGATCAACTTGCTGGGCTACGAGCAGGATTCCGAAGCCCAGGTCTTCCTTGCGGAAGCAGACGCACTTCGCGCTGAGGTCGAGAGCCTGATGGTCAGCCTTGAGGGTATCCTGAAAGAGCGTGCAGGCTTGTGAGCGAGACGCGGATAGTCGTCGGCTCGCAGAACCCAGCCAAACTGGAGTCAGTCAGCGCCGCATTCGCGAGCTTTTTCCCCGGAGTGAGCTTCGAGGTACAACCGGTAACCGTGCCTTCGGGCGTCAGCCCGCAGCCATTGAGCGATGCTGAAACGCTTATGGGCGCAGCAAATCGTGCCAGGGCAGCACGCGAGTTTGAAGGAGAAGCGGATTTCTGGCTGGGCATCGAGGGCGGGCTGCAGCCATCCCCAGGAGAAGTTAATGCTTATCTGTCCTTTAGTTGGGTGGTGGTATTAGGCAGGAACAAAGCCGGCAGAGGCCGCTCGGCCAGCTACGAACTGCCCAAGGCGATCTGCGACCTGATCCGACAGGGGATGGAACTGGGGGATGCCGATGACCTCATCTTTGGCGTGTCCGGTTCCAAGCGCGAGAGTGGAGGCGTGGGCTTGCTGACCGATGGAAGAGTAACCCGCAGCCAGTTCTACGCGGAGGCGGTGAAGTTAGCTTTAATCCCATTTGTGAATCCGGATCTGTTTCCCGCAAACGAGGCTTAAGATGGAAAAGAACTACTGGCTGCACAAAAAACTGGAGGATATGACCCACGAGGAGTGGGAGGCGCTGTGTGATGGCTGCTCAAAGTGTTGCCTGTTCAAGCTGCGCGAGACAGGTGTTCCGGGCGTGCGTTTTACCAACGTGGTCTGCCGCTATATGGACATGGAGACCTGCTTTTGCACTGACTACGAGCACCGCCATGAGAACGTGCCTGAGTGCATCTTGCTCACCCCTGAGCTGGTTTATCACATCGACTGGCTGCCCAAAACCTGTGCTTACCTGCTTGTGTCCGAAGGAAAAGACCTGCCCTGGTGGCATCCGCTGAAGACCGGCAACCGGGATTCAACCCGCAAAACCGGGAATTCAGTTTACGGTAAGGTGGTAAGCGAAACAGAGGTCGACATGGACGATCTTGAGGATATGGTGGTCAACTGGTTTGAATGAACTGTTGATTTAAGCTAAAATGAGATATGATCCAATTGGAGCATACGCATGTCTGAAAACGCACAAACCAATCAAAGAATGCTGCTGGCGATCGTTACCGGACCAGACAGCGAAAATGTGGAGAACGCATTGGCTAAGACTGCCTATCCCTTTGCCAAGTTGCCGAGTGTGGGTGGGCTGCTGCGTGAACGCTATGTTACCTTTCTGATTGGCTGCCCAGAGGAGGAGACTGATAAGCTCCGAAACTTGCTTCAGGAATTTGCGGGTCGGCGTGTGGGCTACGTTTCACCTGTGCTCGATAATCTGCCGATGGGATCGCTTATCCCAACGGAGGTGCAGATCGGCGGCGTGACCATTTTTGATCTGGAGATTGAACATTACGAGGAAATCGGATGAAAAAACTGATTATCGCAATTATCAGAGATGACGACAACGAACGGGTGTCTGCCAAACTGACAGCTGAGGATTTTCGTGTAACCCAGATCGCTTCCACCGGCGGCTTTCTGCGCAGTGGACGGAGCACGCTCCTGATCGGGGTTGAAGATGAATGTGTGCCGCGCGCGCTTGAACTCCTGCGCGGAAACTGCACTGCCGCACGCAACCCTCAGGAAAAGAAGGCGACCGTTTTTGTGCTCAACGTGGATGAGTTCACGCAGCTCTAATTGGATTTATCTCAACATTGCCGGTAATTAAGCGTCTTTAATGTAGTTTTGACGCGGCTTGAACTATAATAATCTTAGAACATTAGCCTTGACTATTTCAAAAGGAAAAAATTATGAATTTTGCAAAAGCTTTTACGTATATTTTTGACGATCAACGCTGGCTCGAGAAATTGGTCCTTCCTCTTTTGGTCACTTTGATCCCAGTGATCGGCTGGATGGTTGCCGCCGGCTACCTGCTGCGCGTCACCCGCAACGTGGCAGAACACCAGGCGGAGCCCCTGCCTGAGCTTGAATTTGGAGCTGATCTTGGCCGAGGATTTAAGGTATTTGTGGCAAACCTGCTTTATGGAATTCCGATTGTTCTGGTCAGCCTTCTTCTGTTCCTGCCGCTGGCTTTGACGGAAAACAGCAGTGCCACGATAGGATTCGCGATTGTCCTGGCCATTCTTGGCGGTTTCGTGATTCTGGTCTACGCGCTCTTCATGGCGATAATTATGCCAGTAACCAATGCAAACCTCGCTATGAAGGAGCGGATTGGAGCGGCATTCGAATTCAAGGAAATTTTCCGCATGCTCAGGAACAATTTCAAAGCCTGGCTGATCGTGATTGGCGGAGCCTTACTCTGCAGCGCGATCATTGCGCCGCTGGGCACAATCATTGTCCTTGTCGGTGCTTTGATCACGGGTTTCTATTCTCAACTGGTCGTCGCCCATCTGACCGGGCAGGCTTACGCTCATTCACAAACCCCCGGCGGGCAGAACGCTCCGCTTTACTAATCTAACATAGACGACAAAAACGACCCTCGCAGGGGTCGTTTTTGTTAATTTTCTAATATGCGGCAACTGACAAAAAAAGTGAGTTTGATCTGATCAACCTCAAACCTAAGAGCGTATTTTGGCTTGAATGCAGGCGCACAGTAGTTCTGATCGATTCAAATGGGGGCATACGTTTGTCAAAACAATGATGGTTTACATGTTGTTTAGGGTGATTATTTACATTTTATTCTATCAAACAGATCATCTCGGATCGTAGAGGTAACCCTGATTTTGCCATGGTGACGTGTCACCACGGGGGGGTGACCCCTATATCTGGGGTTTGAGGGAGAGGTGGCTACCGTAGGGGCAGACCCCCTGTCAAGACAATGATGGTTTACAATTTGTGTAGGGTGATTGTTTACACTTTTATCCTCCAAACACATCATCTACGATCCTTGGGTCACCATGGATCAGATACGCTTTTCTTGAGGTAATAACTCTGTTTTTCACATCCAACTTTCCTAACCTAAACTCACGGTAGCATAAATAAAACAGATCCCTGTTGCTTGTTGATTGCCTGAGTTCGATTTCTCTTCCTCCTAAAGCTTCGCTGAAATAATAGCCCTGACCACTAAATGTCAGGTATCCGCTACTTTTTATCTTTCGCACTTCATTCTTTCCGGAGTACTTCCATTCTTCGATTTCTTCCTGAAATACAATATCGCTCGGTTGATAGTGTTTCGCAGGGACATCCAACCCCAGGGCATGATGTGGTCTGATATGGTTGTAGAATTCTTGATACTCTAATCGGTTCTGCATGGCTTCTTGCATATCATAGGGGATGTGAAAACGCAGCCTTTCTGCCTTATAGGAACCATTGAAGCGCTCCACCTTCCCCTGGGTCTTGGGTCTGCCTGGTCGAATATGCATCACCAGGATCCCATGGTCCATCAACCAAAGCTCAAAACCACTAAAGCCACTGCTCTGGGATGCACCCCAAGGGTTGCCATTGTCACATAACAAGACCCTTGGTTGCCCATATTCCCTCATTATTCGCTCAAAACTCAGCTGTACGCCCTCTCTCCTTTCGTTTATCCTGGCATCCGCACATAAACAGTAACGGCTGCAATCATCCAAAACCGATAAGGGATGACAGCGCTCTCCATTGCCTAATTGAAAATGTCCTTTGAAGTCGGCCTGCCACATCTGATTGGGTTGCTCATGTTCAAAGCGAACCGTAGGTTTTGCTGCCAGGCTGTCTTCCGCTCTGATGAGATTGTTTCGACTGAAAATGGTATTGATGGTGCTGTGGCTGGGTAAGCCTTGTTTGCCCTCATTTTCAAGCATCCGCTTTAGTTTGACAGCTCCTATCCCAGGTTCCTGCTGCCGATGCTCAACGATCATTTGCTCCACCTCTGCGGCTGTTTTGTTCTGCGGTGTTTTGAATGGCCGATGGCTGCGATCTTTGAACCCTTCTCCATTTTTATACCGCTTCAACCACTTATCTCCTGTCGGTCGGCTGATCCCATATTCCCGACAAATTTTCGCTTTGCTCTTGTAATGTGCGATCACTTCGTTGACAAATTCTTCTCTGGTCATCTCTACAGTCTTTGCTTTCCAAGGCATGTGAACCTCCTGGTTTCCATGCCTTTATCCTAATCAAAACTGTAAACAATCACCTTGGATAATGTGTAAACAATCATACTTGTCTAAACACCCCCGTGTCTGCTCTGAAGACTGTAAACAATTACCCCGGACGATGTGAAAACAATCATACCTGTCTAAGCAACGTTTTTGCCTTACCTGGCTTCTTCGAACTCCTCCACCTGGTAGATCTCAACCTGCAGCACTTTGTGGCGCCAGAGGTCGGATTGGGCACCCATTTTTTGGCAAAGGTGGCTGAGGAATTCGGCTGGGTCTGGCAGCTGCTCCCAAACCTGGGGTAAAAACGTTGCCTGGCGCATCCCGTCCGATAGCACAACCCCATCCACGTACGGGCGAAGCAGCCCGGGCAGCTCAGCCGGGTCGGAATAAGCCAGGGACTCAGGCTTGGTGAGGCGCGAGATCTCGATGTGGATCTTGTCCACTTCACCTGGACGCACCCTTGGGAAGCGGTAATCCTGCGTGGCAGCCTGGGCTGCCCGCTGGCGCACGTCTTTGGCGAGCGCTTGATAGGCTTCGAGGGTGCCAATGCAGCCGCGCAGCTGCCCGCGCACGGTCAGAGTCACAAAACTCGCCCCAACTTCGAGCAAGGCAGGGGGCAGGTCTTCAGGTAAGGGGGTGGCGGGACGGTTATTGACGGCATCGATCAGGGACTGCCGGGCGATTTTCAGCAAGGCAGCCTGTTCATCAGGGGTGAGTTGCGCTGGCATAGGATTTGCACCATTCCTTTCAAGCTTCAAACAAGCTTACTGTCATTATACAAAGTATTTCAGCTTCCCGCACATTTTTGCGCGAAGGGAACAGGGTGAGCCAGTATGTCCAGAGAAATGCACCAAATAGATGAGGATCCAAAACCGCGAAAGTCGCGTTTTTCCTCCGATAGTCATGGGTCTGAGCCGGAGCCTGAACAGGTACGCCCTGAAGCCAGCATTGATCCTGATGACGTAAACTATCGCGAAGATAACCAGGCGGGTATTCGCCCTGAAGCCAGGATGCCTGAAACGTCTGCGCGCGGACAATCTTCCAGGCGGGAGCCAGCTCCCGAGGGGGCAACCCGCAGCCATCCGGGGCAAGGCATAGGCAGGCTGTTCGTGCAGGTCATTTCTTCCGTCATCGGTGTGGGCGTTATCACTGCCACACTGTTTTCCTTGTGGATGCCAGGTAGCCTGATGCCCGGTAATCTGCAAAACCGCATGGCACAGGCTGCTAATCCCAGCCAGGCAGAAGTGCTCACTGTTACTTCAGCTCCCTTACCGATGGGCTTCCCAGCCAAGAAAATTGGCATCGTTGTGGGTCACAGGGGCAGTGATTCTGGCGCGGTTTGCAGCAATGGGCTGACAGAGCTTGAGGTTAACAGCAATGTTGCCACTTTCGCGCAGATGAAATTGATCGACATGGGCTATGATGTGGAACTGTTGGATGAGTTTGATCCGCGCCTGAAGGACTACCAAGCCGGGCTGCTCTTCTCGATCCATGCTGACTCCTGCGATTACATCAACGACTCGGCCACTGGTTTCAAGGTGTCCGCCGCACTCTCGGAAACAAAGTCCGAAAACTCTGCCAGGCTTGTGCAATGTGTCGCTGACCGTTATTCCAATATCACCGGATTAAGGTATCATTACCAGTCAGTGACGAATGACATGACCCGTTATCATGCCTTTTCGGAGATTGATCCCAACACTACTGCCGGGATCATTGAGATTGGTTTTCTGAATCTTGACCAGGAAATCCTGACCTCAAACCCCGAACTCCTGGCTGATGGCATCGTCGCTGGAATAAAATGTTACATGAATAATGAAGGAGTGTCGGATTCAGGAGTACAACCCTAAATCTGACTCTTGGAGTAAATGGAAGGTCAGAGCGCAAACAACCATGAACTGATCGCGCAAGCCAAACAGGCTGTTCTGGATGGCGATGCAGCGCTTGCCCGCCAACTGGCTGAGCAGGTTCTGGCAACCGATCCGGAAAACAGTGCCGCGATGCTGTTGATGGCGGGGCTTTCTGAGCCGCATGAGAGTGTGCATTGGCTGAGGAAAGTGCTCGACCTGGACCCCCAAAATCAAACCGCGCGTGAAGGTATGCAGTGGGCAAGCACTCAAATGAGGCAGAGCTCCGCGGTTGGCTGGCAGAAGGAACCTATTCCTGCCGAGATGGCGCCTGCCGTGCCAGCTGCGGTCTCACAAGCAGCTCCAAAGCCAAAAACCAAGCGGCGGCTTGCCTGGGGCTGGGCTTTTGGCGCGTTGTTAATAGCCGCATTGCTGCTCGGCTTGTATTCGGTTGGGATCATCCGTTCCCAACCCGCCGCGGGCGCTCAGTTCCTGCTGGTTGAGACTGAATCCGTACCGCTCAAACCGAGCCTGACACCTACCAACACTGCCACTCCCACCAATACCCCTACCTCCACGCCGACTCCGACTCCCACTAATACCCCCACGCCGACCCCTACTCCAACGGCAACAGCAACGCCAACTGAGACGCCCTTGCCAACGGTGGAGATCACCCCAATAGTTTATGAGCCAGAACCAACCGACATTTATTACAACCCGGGTGTCTCTGAACCACTGGGCGACAAATGGATCGATATCAACCTCAGCCAGCAAATTCTTTACGCTTACGAGGGCGAATCATTAGTGGCTTCCTTTTATGTTTCAACTGGTCTGCCCGACACGCCAACTGTCACCGGCACCTACCACGTCTGGGTCAAGTTACTCTACGATGATATGGCTGGTCCTGGCTACTACCTGCCCGATGTGCCATACGTGATGTACTTCTACCGTGGCTACGGCATTCATGGCACCTATTGGCACAGCAATTTTGGTTATCCGATGAGCCATGGCTGTGTTAACATGGAAACCAGCCAGGCTGGCTGGCTGTACAATTGGGCTTTCGTGGGGATACCAGTTCATATACACTATTAACCTAATGGAAAATATCAAACTAACACGTAGAAGTTTCTTGAAGACTATGGGGTTGGGCGCCTTAAGTATGCTCCTGCCCTCACCGGTTTCAAATGCATCCGCCGCCCTGATAGACCTGGATCCGCCGCTTGCGCGCATCCTGCGCTATAAATTGCTGATCCACGAAGAGCCTAATGCCCGCTCAAAAAACAGTGGTTTCTTTAAATATGACGATGTTATCTCGCTGCCAAAACTTATTCATGTCGAAAATATCTACAATAAAAAAGTTGGCTGGTACCAGATCAGCCCAACTGAGTACATTGAAGCTGCCTGGGTGCAGCCGGTATTTGATCGCTTGAATCCTGTGCCCATAGACCCGCTGCCTGAAGGCGGAACCCTGGGCGAGATCACGGTGCCAAAAGTGCTGGTTTACCTCAAACCAAATGTGCGGAACATTCATCGCACTTTTTACTACGAAAATAACTTCTGGGTGCTCAAACTTGAATATGACGAGTATGGGAGACCTTGGTACGAACTCTGGGATGACCTTAACGGGCTTTCCTATTACGTCCCTGCCAGGACGGTGCATCTGACCAAACCTGAAGAAGTGACACCTTTGAGTCCCGACGTTGCGCCAGATGCCAAACGCATCGAATTGGACCTCTACAAGCAGGAAATCCGCGCTTTTGAGTACGAGCGCCTTGTTTTTCGGACGCTCTGCTCCACTGGCATTCGGGACGGTCTTACGCCGGTTGGGCGTTGGATGACCCACCGCAAGCGCCCTTGCCGGCGCATGGTCAACGAGCCTGCCAACCCGAATGTGTATGATCTGCCTGGTGTTCCCTGGGTCAGTTACATCACCCTCTTTGGGGTCGCTTTCCATGGAGCCTTCTGGCATTCCAACTGGGGAAATGTGATGAGCAACGGCTGCATTAATATGAAAGCGGACGATGCCAAGTGGATCTACCGCTGGACCACTCCCGCGGTGCCGTTCGACCAGTATTTCCATACCGAGGAGACGGGCACGCGGGTGGATGTGATGACCGGTTACGGCGGATTTTGAGTTGTTATCAGTTCATTGATTCCACCGCCACCGATGCGAAATTCTAATTGAGACCTAACGGTCAACTCCCGTGCTCGGTCCCACAGGGAGGCTTTGCACTGTGGACACCGGCACGATCAAGGAGATTCATACGGTGGCGGCTTGCTTCCACCGCAAGCAGTTCAATAATTTAGACAAAACGGATGGACACAAGGCCCATCCCTACAGCGGGCACGGCATCCCACAGGGGGAGGCTTCGCACTGCCGTGCCGCTACGCCAATACCTATTCCGCTAAATGAGGTGGGTGTAGGGCGAGATTTAACGCGAAGATTATTTACCAATTAAACCCGCATGGTACGTTTAATCCGCCATTGCAGCAAAATTTGATAATTCTACTGGAGACCCAACAGTCAAACGCCGTGCTCAGTGAGCCCACGCCTTCTTCCGGCGGCGGGGTACTTCGTAAGCCCGGCACAATCTTGAGATAAAAGGCAGATCGCCACGTCGCTGCGCTCCTCGCGATGACGAAAAAACATTGGAAGCCCACCTTTGTTGAGGTCGTTAATTAACCACCATTCGTGACGTCAGGTTCAATAGAAGAACCTGACCTACGCACTCAAACCGCAACCGATTTGATTTTTTTTGGAGACCTAACGGTCAGATGCCGCGCGCGGTGTGGACACCGGCGCGATCAGAAATTCCATGGATGAACCAAGGTCTCTATACAGGTATGATTGTTTACACATTATCCAAGGCGTTTGTTTACAGTCTTCAGGGCAACCACGGCCCTAACTTACCATAAGACTATCGTAGGGAAAAGGCCTGCCTTTTCCTTGCTTTTTTTGCACAGTACGCGTTTATGGAGAGTTGAATATGGCGGATTGGCAGCACAATAAGGTCACATTCAAATTATTGTTTCTGGTGCTTCCAATACCCTGCTTCGCGGGCACTTTGTCGCGCCCTACAGACATCCCGTGTCGGCACGGCATCCCGTAAGGGGAGGCTTTGCACAGCGTCGCCTCAACCAAGAAACTAATCCGATGCATATCGTATCGACCTCGTTTGAGTCTGCTAATGGCAGAATGGTTTTGATTATGCAACCTTTTTTCTGTA
>DIVL01000076.1 GCA_002435825.1 Anaerolineaceae bacterium UBA6133 | reverse complement strand
TGCGAAAAATACTTGACAGTACCGGTAAGAGAGCGATTATTGATCGCTATTCAACCAAAAAGCAAAAGAGACTGGTTTTGTGACCGGTCTCTTTTATCATTAGAAGGATTTAGGTTTATTCCATGCTTTTCTTGATCATCACGGAAAGGCGGCGGACGCCTTCGCGGATGGTTTCAGGATTGGCGGCAGAGAAGTTCAGTCGCATGGTGTTCTTTGGACCGCCATTTGGGTAGAATGGCATTCCAGGCACGTAGGCGACCTTTTCTTCCACGGCTTTGGGGAAGAGTTCGAGGCTGTCGCAGGCTTCGGGTAGGCTCAACCAGAGGAACAGACCACCGCGGGGGGTAGTCCAGGTGGTGCCTTCAGGCATGAAGTCTTTAAACGCCTGGATCATGGCATCGCGCCGTTCCTTGTAAACGCGCCGGATAGTTTCAATATGCCCAGGCAGCCAATCCCCAATTGCCAGTTCGTACGCGACGTACTGGTCGAAGGTGGAACACTGCAGATCCGCGCCTTGTTTTGCCTGGACCATCTTTTTGATCACTTCAGCAGGAGCAATCACCCAGCCAATGCGCAGTCCCGGGGCAAGAATTTTTGAAAAGGTACTGGTGTAAATAACGTTTCCGTCAAACGTCGAATGCTCACATTCATGATACTTTGCGTCCAGCACAGCCATCGGCGGCAGCATCTCGCCTTCAAAAATCAGCTTGCCATACGGATCATCTTCGATCATCGGCACATTGTAGCGGTTGGCAAGCTTAATTAACCGGTTTCGCCGTTCGAGAGAAAGCGTGACACCCAGCGGATTGTGGAAATTTGGCAGCACATACATGAATTTGACGTTTTGCCTGATAAGATCTTCGAGATTATCAGTAACCATACCGTCTGCGTCGGTATCTGCGGTTACATACTGCGGACCATAGGCGTTCCACGCCTGGATGGCACCAAGGTAGGTCGGAGATTCGGTCAGGATGCGATCACCGCGGTTGATGAAGATGCGACCGACAAAATCGAGCGCTTGCTGCGAACCCGTAGTGATCATGATGTTGTCTAGAGTGACTTCGATGCCACTGGCTTTTACATCATCCGCAATCCACTGACGCAGAGGGTTGTAGCCCTCAGTGGTCGTGTACTGCAGGGCTTTGCGCCCTTTTTCGGTCAGAACTTTATCACAAGCAGCCCGCATATGTTCAATAGGGAAGAGCTCAGCAGCAGGAAATCCTCCGCCGAAAGAGATGACGTCAGGCTGGTTGGTAACCTTCAGGAGTTCACGGATGAATGAACTCTTCATACCTTCAGTTCGATGAGCAAATCTTAGTTCCCAGGGTGTTGGCATTATTTTATTTTCTCCTTTTTTCTAATGCTTCCGGCTTAGATTTTCAAGAACCGGCTGATGATTGTTGCTGCACCTGGAAGTGCAACCCGATCGCCGTGTGTGAGTTCGGCAGGGGGTTTTTGTCTCCAATCCGGGGCATTCTGGAAGATGAAGACCCTGGTGCCTTCCACAGCCACCTTTTTATCCACGAAGGCTTGTCCGGTGAGATAGCCTTCCTGGTCAATCGCACAGCTGGTAACAACGCCCACCATGCGTCCTTTGAGGTCGCAGACGGGATCGCCGTGGTGCGCCATGCGAACAGCTTTTTCGTCAAAGCGGAAGCGCGCCACGACACGAGTCCGTTTTTCTTCGCGCTCAACAAAGGCTTTTCTGCCGATGAACCAGGCAGAGTTTAGTTTCAAGAAGGGCAAAAAGCCTGCTTCGCCGATTGTCAAATTCAGATCTCCGCCCATTTCGTGCCCATAGAGAGGCAAACCGGCTTCCGTGCGCAGTGAGTCGCGCGCGCCAAGCCCACAAGGCTCAAGCCCAAGAGGTTTGCCAGCCTCAAGCAGGGCATTCCAAAGTTTGACCGCCTTGTCCGGGTGGACGAAAAGCTCAAAACACATCGGCTCACCGGTGTAACCAGTACGCGAAACGACCACCTGCATGCCATCCAGAACGGATTCACAGAGCTGAGTTCGGTGCAAGCGGCGGATACGGCGCTCTTCAGCGGGATCAGCCAGTTTGAGCAGGATTTCGCGGCTGAGTGGACCTTGCAGGGCAATATCCACCAGTTGATCTTCGCCCTCCTTGGGGTCTTTGAGGTTGCGCAGGATTACTTTGCGGCCAGGCGCGCGCACCCAGGGACGGTCGGGGTCTACCATGACCTCACCGTTCCGAACTGCGTTTAACCAAGCCCAGTCTTTAGCTTCGTTGGCAGCGTTAACTACTACAAGGTATTTGTCAGTATCTCGGCGATACACCAGCAAGTCATCAATCACGTTGGCATGCGGATCCATGAAATGGGTGTAGAGCGAGCTTCCAATCTTGAGGGACATCGTGTCGTTGCCGCAGACCACATCCAGAAATACCGCGGCATCTGGTCCTTCAGCCTGGAAGACACCCATGTGTGTCACATCGAACAGACCAGCCGCATGACGGGTGGCGAGATGCTCCTGCAGAACGGAGGAATACCACAGCGGCATCTCCCAGCCAGCAAAACCACTCATTTTTGCACCCAGGGCAACATGGTTTTCGAACAAAGGTGTGTGCTTCAGACCTTCTTCTTCAGGCTCCACCCAGGCAAATTCAGGCAATCCAGGCAGGCTTACATCCGAAGGCATGCCGACGAAATACGGCTTGCGCAGGTCAACCCTTTCATTTTCGGGTTTAACCCAAACCGGATCGGCTTTCAGGATTGAAATGGGGCCTGGAATTCTCTGAGTGAGATCAGGATCATAGTAAATAAAGGCGCTTGAAATGCCCACCAACCAGCTACCTGCCAAACCGAGTTTTTCTGCCGGCACAGTCAAGGTGAAACGCTTGCATTCGTTGCAGGTCAGAATGCCTTCGATGTCGCCGTTGGTGGTATGCATCATGGTCAATTGTGAATCCCCCGGTTCGAGGGCTTCGACGTCGCTGGTCATGGTGTAGTTGAGGAAGGCGCGCACATTCTCACCGGTGACCATTAGCGCGCCAATACCCTGGCGAGGGTGATCTTGATCGTAAAAATAGTGCGGATAGCCATGGCGCTGGTGAATGTCATCCATGGCAGGTTTTGCATCTGCCATGGCGCGAACTGCCGTATTCACTTTACCGATTGTCGAAAAATCGACTTTGGCACGCGTGAGCTTACCCGAGCGACCTATCATGTGATAGGGAATTGTCGCGCTGAATACTTCGTGGATCAACTCTGCAATGTTGGTGAAATCCTTCTCAACAAAACCGCGCTGTGTCAGCCAGGTTGCGCCCATGCGGATGCCCGTGGAGGTCATGGCTGAGCGATCGCCTGGGATGGTGTTGCGATTGACCACGATGCCAACCAGGTCGAGAATTCTCGCGCCCATATCCCCATTGAGCGGGATGCCATTCGGGCTTTTGTATGACTTGCAATCGATCAGGCACATGTGGCTGTCCGTGCCGCCGTAAGGAACACGCAAGCCCAGTTTTTTGAAGTGGTCTGCCAAGGCGGCGGCATTGCGCAGGGTTTGTTTCTGCAATTCTATGAACTGCTCTGTTTTAGCAAGTTTGAAGGTGAGTGCCATAGCGGCAATGGTGTTAACGTGCGGACCGCCTTGCTCACCAGGGAAGACGCCTTTGTCGATCTGTTCACCAAGTTCCCGGTCATGGGCGATCAAAACAGCGCCGCGGGGACCGCAGAGAGTTTTGTGGGTTGTGAAGCTGACAACATCGGCAATTCCGATCGGGGAGGGGACTGTTTTGGCGGCGATCAAACCGGCAATATGCGAAACATCCGCCAGCAGCCAGGCACCGACTTCATCCGCAATATCGCGGAACTTTTGCCAGTCAGGGATCCAGGGGAAGGAGGTATAACCCGCCACGATCACCTTGGGCTTGCAGGCTTTTGCCTGCTCAAGGATCTTGTCGTAGTCCAGGCGCTCAGTTACGGGGTCCACGGAATAGTGGAAGGCATTATAGAACAGCCCAGAGCGATTAACGGGTGAACCGTGGGTCAGGTGACCACCAACCAGAAGATCCATACCCAAAATGGCATCGCCTGGCTGGATGAGCGCGGTGTAAACAGCCGTGTTGGCTGGGGCACCGGAAAGCGGTTGGACGTTCACCCAAAGATCGTCAGCGTTGAGGTCGTTGGCAGCAAAGAGCTCCGCCGCACGCCGGCGAGCGAGGGCTTCCAACATATCCACGTATTCGACTCCTTTGTAGTAGCGGGGGTCACTGTGACGGCGGTAGCGCCCAAGTTGGTAGGCGTAATCCATGATGGTGTCTTCGTCCTGATAACGGGTTTCGGGGCGGGGATAGCCTTCGGCATAGATATTGGTGAATGGTGAAGCCAGCAGGTCGCGCACAGCCTTGGGGGCGATGCTCTCACTGGGGATCATGATCAGACGACGCGCCTGGCGTTCAGATTCGAACTCCACCAGTCCGTTGACGTTGGGATCATAAATATCAACATCTTTCTTGAACAGAAAATCACTCATAGTTTAATTCCTTTTGATCGGAGGATAAGATACGCAGATACAGTCTGGAGTAAGCCTGTTCTGAAAACGTAAAAGTTGGGTAGATAGGTGCGTAAGAGACAGGAATCAAAATACGATTGGCGCATATGTTTTTTGTTGATTTGCCATAGTGTCCCATCATGATTATTGTACCCTAAAGCGAGTGTATTGACTGTTAAAACAGGAGATAAAGCTTAGTATATAATCAGACTCTGGAAGGTCCCTATGACTCAAGAATACGATGAAGTAAGCCTGATCAATCTTGCCCGAACAGATCCTGAAGCCTTCGGCGTCTTATACGAGCGTTATGTTGAACGGATCTACAACTATATTTATTTTCGGGTGGGCAATACCAATGATGCGGAAGATTTAACCTCCAAAGTCTTTTTTAAGGCATTAAAAAGCATCGGTGGTTATAAGCATATGGGCTTGCCCTTTTCCGCCTGGCTTTACCGCATTGCGCACAATCTGGTTGCTAATTACCATCGCGACGGGCTGCGTACAAGAGAAATATCCATTGAAAATCTCACCTTGCCAGATACAAGCAAATATCCTACCCCTGAATTGAGAATGCAACAAATTCAGGAGAACGACTTCCTGCTGGGCATCATAAACGATCTCAGCCCGCAAAAAAGAGAGTTGTTGCTGCTCAAATTCGTTGAAAACCTGACAAATCAGGAGATCAGTTTCATTTTTGGCAAGACAGAAGGCGCGATAAAGAGCCTTTATCACCGAACTCTGCTTGAACTGCGCGATCGGGTAAAAGAGTTGGAAAACCCGCGTATCTAAAGAAAGACAATTGCGTTAAATTAAGTGAAATGAACGATAAAAATTTTCTTAGAGATTATGACCTCCAAAAGTTGGAAGAACGGTTTTCCCAGTTATTGGGGCATCAGCAACCGCGCTCCACTTATGTGAAATCCTTGAGGGATCAACTAATAAACTCGCGTATTTTTGAGTTGCGCCGGTCTATTGGAGCAATCCTCGTCGCGAGTTTCGGGGTTTTGTTTGCTGGCGCGCTCTCCGTCAGCATTGCTGTGTTGGCACAAAAAGCACGCCGGCGCTTGAGCGCTTAGGCGGTAGATTTGGTCTTGTAAGCCTCTAAAGTCCGGCGAAGCTGACCTGAACCAGGCTCCACTAGAATGGAACCATCCGGAAAAATGATCGTTGGCACACTGCGATTGCCGCGGTTGGTCGCCAGGACAAACTTTTCTCCCAGCTTATTTTCATCGATATCGATCCAGACGTAAGGAACGCTTTCCTCTTCGAAGACTGCCTTGGTTCGCCTGCAATCCGGGCACCACTTCACGCCATAAACGGTGATTCCGTCTTTGGATGTTGAATGTGATGAAGGATCCACTAGGGTTGCCTTCCTGAAGAGCTCGCTGATCAGCCTTCGTAAGTCTTGCGGACCCACTGCCCAACCAACCAGTATTGGAAGTCACGACCGTGATAGGTTTCCACAGCTGCAACGATGCCGTAGATGAGCGCGCCCACCGGCACCAGTGCCAGGAGGAGTGCCAGAACCAAACCAAAAAGACCGATGCAAACGAGCACCAATGGGGTGGAAACAAGAGCAACAACACCAGCCAGGATGGCAGCCCCAAAGAAGTACACCAGTTGGAAAATAATCGCCTGAAGGCTCTGGTACGCCACATAGCGTGAGCGGTCTTTGTAGACAAGATAAATTACCAGCGCAGGAACCAAACCAAGGACGCCGGTCACCAGGTTGAGCAGGATCGACAGGTGGGCAAATAGTGCCAGTGTGTTTTCTTCGCTGGTTGACAAATGCGGTTGAGACTCGTTTAGGTCGTTGTCAATTTTGACATCAACCGGATCAACATTCACAAAATCTTGAGAGTCAGTCATAATTCACCTCTTTTCAGATATGCTTAAGCTTAACACAAAGTGGAAATTCTGTCATGAAATGAAATGTTAAAGTATGCGTTTCAAAAGTCGTTA
>DIVL01000067.1:215-28691 GCA_002435825.1 Anaerolineaceae bacterium UBA6133 | reverse complement strand
CGTTACTTCTTCGGTAACATTTTCTATTGAGGCACTACGCAGCACTGACACGCAGCACTGCCGTCGACAGGACGTCGTTTTCTGTTCACCTACCACCTATCACCTATCACCCACCACCCATCACCCACCACCCATCACCTATCACCTATCACCTACCACCTACCACCTGCGACCTACCTCCTTATGGTAAGATAAAACATATGTTGAAAAACCTGCTTGAAACTCTCCGTCCCCGCCAGTGGACGAAGAATTTTGTCATTTTCGCTGGTCTCGTCTTCGACCGCCAGCTCTTTCTGGCTGCGCCTGCTTTACGCGTTTTGGCAGCCTTTTTTATCTTCTGCCTGGTTTCAGGGCTCACCTACACAATCAACGATATCATCGACCTCAAAGCTGACCGGCAACACCCCCAAAAATGCCATCGTCCGCTTGCGTCAGGGCGTCTCTCGCTTAAAGCCGCTGTTATCTTAGTCATTCTCATGGCAATTGTTGGCTTCAGCGCGGCGTTTATTCTCTCCTGGAAATTTGGTTTAATCTGCGTCGCATACACGCTTCTTATGCTGGCATATTCCAAATGGCTTAAACACATCATGATCGTTGATGTCATGGTCATTGCAGTCGGCTTTTTACTACGTGTTCTTGCTGGTATCAGTGTCATCACTGTTACTTTCTTTTCCCCTTGGCTTTTCATCCTGACCGCCCTATTGGCGCTCTTCCTCGGATTTGGAAAGCGTTATGCTGAGCTCAGATTACTCGAAGGTAGTGCCGGGGAGTTCCGCAAAGTGCTCAACGGCTACTCGATCCCCCTCCTCAACCAGTATCTGATCGTCTTGCTCGCTTCAATCCTGATCACTTATATGCTCTACACTTTCTCCGCACATCCACAGGGTATCTCCTATTCGATGATGCTCACCATTCCCTTTGTCTTCTTTGGCATTTTCCGCTACATGTACCTGATTCAGAATTTCAACACTGCGTCTGCCCCGGAAGATATATTGTTAAAAGACCATCCACTGCAGGCAGCCATCCTCCTTTGGGGTGTGGCAGTCATGCTGATTCTCTATCTGAGATATTGAGGTAAAACATGCCCGCAACAACCGCAACCGCTTGTGGAAAACTGATTCTGTTTGGTGAGCACGCGGTAGTCTATGACTCCCCCGCTATTGCCATTCCCCTCACCAGTCTCAAGGTGCGCGCTACCATCGAGCCGGCGATCGGTCAGCCTCAAGGCAAAATCCACATTAAGGCTGCTGCGCTTGACGTTGACAATGACCTCAGCGAGCTCGAAAAAGATCATTTTCTTGCTCTCACCCTGAACCTCCTCTTTTCATCTCTGGGCCTGCGTCAATTACCCACATGCCGTGTAATCATCACCTCTGAACTGCCAATTGCAGCTGGGCTGGGTTCCAGCGCCGCGATTTCCATCTCACTACTGCGCGCCATGTCAGCTTTTCTGGGTCACCCCCTGAAACCCCAGGAGCTCAATACCCTGGCTTTCCAGTCCGAACAAGCGGTGCACGGTCGGCCGTCTGGCATTGATAACACCGTGATCACTTACGAAAAACCGATTTTCTATCAGCGTGGAGAGGTGATCGAATTCATCCAGCCGATCCGTGAGTTTACTTTTATTGTTGCCGATTCTGGTGTTCGCAAATCAACGCGGGAATCGACCGGCCAACTGGCTGAGGATCTTGAAGCTGCCCCCGACGTGGTTCAACCTCATCTGGATGCCATCGCCGAATTGGTTCAGCAGAGCAAACGCTCTTTCCAAATTGGCGACATTGAGGCACTCGGTAAGGCCATTGATGCCAACCAGGAGCACCTCTCTGCGCTTCGGCTTTCCTGCCCTGAGTTGGATGTTCTTATCCTCACTGCCAGGCAGGCTGGCGCGCTTGGCGCAAAGCTGACCGGCGGAGGCATGGGCGGTCATATGTTGGCGCTTGTCACCCCTGAAACCGAAGCTGCCGTCGCGCAAGCGCTTACTGCTGCCGGCTCACCAAACGTTTTCACCACCTGTCTCCATCCCTTGGAGTAAATTAGCATGTCTGACCAACGCCTGACTTTCCTCAAGCTGGGTGGCTCGCTCATCACCGACAAAGATCAGCCTGAGACCGCCCTGATCGATCAAATCAACGATCTTCTTTCCCAGATCGCTGAATGGCACCTTGCCAACCCCACCCAGAGATTACTTCTTGGTCATGGATCGGGCTCCTTTGGTCATCATGCTGCCGCAGAGCACGGCACCCGACAGGGTGTGCACAGCCTCGAGGACGGTTTGGGTTACCAGCAGGTCTGGCACAGTGCCCGCAGCCTGAACCAGATTATCATCTCCCAGGCTCAGTTACTCAACTTACCCCTGATCGCCTTCCCTCCTTCTGCCTCCATTACGGCTAACCATCGCGTCATTCAAGTCTGGAATCTGCAGCCCATAGGTCAATGTATGGAGATGGGTCTGATCCCGCTTGTTTACGGTGATGTCGTCTCTGACCTCGCTCTCGGTGGTACGATCCTCTCCACCGAGGAACTTTTTTTCCATCTGGCTAATGCTCTCCGACCCAGCCGTATCCTGCTCGTAGGCAGAATTGAAGGCGTATATTCCGATTTTCCGCTCAATCAACACCTTCTGCCGCACATTTCGGCTTTTTCCGATTCATCCGAATTCCTGCAAGGCTCAGCCAGCCAGGATGTTACCGGCGGGATGGATACAAAAGTGCAGTCGATGCAGGCTCTCTGCCGTGAATTGCCCGGACTGTACGTCCAGATCTTCTCGGCTGTTTCGCCAGGAGATCTACGTTTGGCTCTCAATGGCGCCGCGATAGGCACAATCATTAACTGATTTCCACAACCCAAATGGATTACACGTATAATACCTGTAGAGGCATTGCATGATCTATAGCAGACAACAACTTGAAGAAATCGAAGACCAGTTCCTTGCTCCTTACGGAATTCGCAGCAAGAACTCCAAGGGTCGCAAACACCCTGAAGAAGAGGCGGACTATCGCACGCGCTTCCAACGCGACCGTGACCGGGTCATCCATACCACGGCTTTTCGCCGGCTCGAATACAAGACCCAGGTTTTCATCAATCACGAGGGCGATTATTACCGCACCCGCCTGACTCACTCCATCGAAGTCGCTCAAATCGGTCGGTCGGTTGCCCGCACCCTTGGTGCCAACGAGGATCTGGTCGAAACCATTTGTCTCGCTCACGATATTGGTCACCCCCCGTTTGGTCATTCCGGCGAAACTGCCCTGGCGCGCCTGATGAAAGAGCATGGCGGTTTCAATCACAACCAGCAATCACTGCGCATCGTGACCCAACTCGAAACCCGCTACCCCGATTTCCCGGGTCTTAACTTGAGTTGGGAAGTCCTGGAGGGCATGGTCAAGCACGAAACGGACTACGACATCGCAGACGCCCAGGAGTATGACCCTGAGCTGCGCGGCAGCCTCGAAGCCCAGATTGCCAATGTTGCCGATGAATTGGCCTATACCTCCCATGACCTCGATGACGGCTTGCGTTCAGGGATGATCACACCCTCCCAACTGGATGGGATTGCCCTGTGGGAAATCGTCAACGAAAGCATCGGGCACCGCCGCAGTGAGACACTCGATGACCTCTCCCGGCATCAGATCATCCGGCGCTTGATCAATTTCGAGATCACCGATCTGATCCAGTCTATCGATCGATACCTGCGTAAAAGCAACGTCAGCTCTTCTCTCGATCTGCAGAAACTGCCGTTCAACGTGGCAGGTTTCAGCGAGGATATGTATCGCCGTAATCGGGAACTCAAAGATTTCCTTTTCAACAAACTCTATCGTCACCACCGGGTCGTGCGCATGTCGACAAAATCGGAACGCATCATCGCAGATATCTTCACGATGTACCAAAACACTCCTTCCGCTTTGCCCGAACCGGTCCAGGAACTCATTCCACAGCGCGGTCTTGAACGCACAATATGCGATTACATCGCTGGTATGACCGACCGCTTCGCTATCGATGAACATCTGCGACTCTTCGATTCGCTAACATTACCTTAGGAGAAAGAAACTAATCATGGCATTAACACCCCAATTATTAACCCCTGCTGGGAAGGCAAAACTCCAGGAAGAACTGGCTGAACTAAAAGGTCCCCGCCGTGAAGAGATCGCTCGCCGTTTGAAACACGCAATAGAAATGGGTGACCTTTCTGAAAACGCCGACTATCACATGGCAAAGGAAGACCAGAGCTTCCTGGAAGGACGGATCCAGCAAATCGAAGCCATCCTTTCTTCCGCAACCCTGGTTGAGGATACTGATATCAACACCTCCATCGTTCAGATCGGCAACACTGTCACCCTCCAGGAAGGAAGCGAGCCCGAAGAAGTTTTCCACATCGTAGGAGCAAACGAAGCCAACCCCCGGGAACGGAAAATTTCTTACGAATCTCCGATGGGCTCAGCCCTGATGGGACATAGAAAGGGTCAAACTGTCGAGGTCACCCTCCCCAACAAGTCCGTTCTGAAAATTAAGATCCTCAAAATCGAGTAATTCCTTACCTAACTAATACAGAACGGGTTCCTTCTCGGAACCCGTTCATTTTTCCTTACTATCACCTACCAGCTATCACCTATCACCTACCAGCTATCACCTACCACCTACCACCTACTACCTACCACCTATCACCTTATCTACTTCCTGTAAATTGCCAGCTCCACCGTGCTGCGTTGGAAATAGCTGTCCTCTGGTAAGGGCATATCGCCATAAATTACATCCACGATCCGTCCTTCCAGCCGCAATGTGGCTGTTTCGAGTACAAATTGCGCGCCAGGCTCTGCCAAAATAGGCTCACCGCGAATCTCCAATCGCTGCAATGTTGTCGCATCCTCATAACTGTGCTTGCTCATCAAGACCTTGGTTACCGTTTGAATATCATTCTTATCGAAGAGCCAGATATCAAAAGCGGAAATCTTTTTGGGCTCTCCCACCCCGATGATGTCCGAGATGCTCACGCCGCACTCGCCCAAAAACTCACCATTAGGCGCATCAAATGTAAACGACTCGTCGTAGCGATCATCCCCAAACGCGTAGGTCGACATGAATTGAGCCACCGGCTTTTGCACGGCGATGCCATTGGATTGCTTGCCGTTGCCGAAGAAAGGCGGCTTAAAGACAGATTGGCTCTGACCAGGGGCTGCCACAGGGGCTGGTTCTGCCGCTGGGCGCATAGGCACCGCAGCAGGCTGTCTTGCTGCCGCTTGTCCTACGCGATTCTCAGAAGTACCATCATCCAGTGGCTTGCCTTCTTCCACTGAATGTTCTTTGAAATAGTAACGGTAAGCCAGATACGCCCCCACACCTAGGATTGCCAGCAGCCCAAAACCAAGCCATAAAAGGGTGTTGGATTTCTTTGCCGGTTCAACCTCATCACCCGTATCCACTTTTATTTCTGTACCATCCTCAAGCGTCAGGGGTGAAGTGCTGGCAGTCTCGCCGCTTGCCTGGGGCACTGCAATCCCTAAGGCGGTCGTGAAACGCGTGATTTGTTCAGTTGAGAGAAAACCTGGCTCTGCCAGCAACTGGCTGAGGGTTGACTCAGCCTGTTTGCCCAATTCCCCATAGAGTTGAACAGCTTTTTCTTTATCCCCGTTCAGGGTATAGGTAGTGATCAGGTTGCGCAAATAATCCTGGCGCAAGTCTGCCCGCAAGTGCTCAGCGGAAGCGTCGGTCCACTGCACAGGCAGGATGACATACCCAATGATCAAACCAAGCACCAAACCGGCGAATGCGGCCACGATTGCCAGGTTCCTCGGTACCTTCAGTTTTTCTTTTATAAAATCCAGTGTGTTTTCCATACCTGCACCTCAAAGAAAGTATTTATCACTCTTTAAGGTGCAGGTTTTATACCAATCACTATTCCTGCTGCAGCACGCCCTCTTCAAGCTCAAATCGTGAGTGGCAACTACTGCAGCTGGCCTGTTTGCCATTCTTGGTGGTTAATAATCCGCCGCATTTCGGGCAGGCTCGCGCCAGAGGTTTGTCCCAGGAAACAAACTTGCATTCGGGGTAGCGTGAGCAGCCATAAAACACTCTCCCCTTCTTGCTGCGTTTCTCGACCACATCACCCTTTTGGCATTCCGGGCAGGTCACGCCAATCTTCTCAAGCCAGGGTTCGGTATACTTGCATTTGGGGAAATTTGAGCAGCTGATGAAGCGACCAAAGCGACCTGTCCTAAGGACCAAATCCCCGCCGCATACCGGACATTCTCTTCCTATCAGTTCCGGTTTTATCTTCGTCTTGGGCATGTTTTCTTTGGCATGATCCAGGCTGTCCTTGAAAGGCGTATAGAAGTCCCTGATCACCTCAACCCAGGCAACATCTCCCTGAGCAATTTCATCCAGCTTATCTTCCATGATAGATGTGAATTCAACATCCACGATCGATGGGAAGTACTCAACCACCAGGTCGTTGACCAAAAATCCGATTTCAGTCGGAACCAGGCGTTTCGATTCGCGTGTTACGTAGCCACGCGCCTGAATCGTGGTGATGATCGCGGAATAAGTGGAGGGTCTGCCAATTTTGTTTTCCTCCAGCACCTGGATCAGCGAGGCTTCCGTGAAGCGCGGTGGCGGCTCAGTGAAATGTTGGCTTGGATTTAGCTCGAGCAAACGCTGTTCTTGCCCCACTTCCAGCGACTCCAGAGGCAGCTCGGTCTGATCTTCATCCTCTTTTTCATCTTCGCCTCTGACGGCGGAATAGACCGCCCGATACCCTGGGAAAACGGTCTTGCTGCCGCTTGCACGGAACAAGCAGGATTCTTTTTCCATTTTGCCTGCAATGTCAGCGGTGATCGTCTCGATTAGCGCGGGAGACATCTGGCTGGCGATAAAGCGCTGCCAGATCAATTTGTACAGCTTGAATTGATCTCCGCTCAGGTGAGCTTTCACACTCTCGGGGGTGCGTTTCACTGAAGTTGGACGGATCGCCTCGTGCGCTTCCTGCGCCGAAGCAGCCCGTGTGCGATAGACAGGCGGCTTATCCGGAACGTAGCTGTCGCCGTACTTTTTCGCAATGTACTCCCGCGCCTCTTTCACTGACTGCGCAGATACGTGCACCGAGTCTGTTCGCATGTAAGTGATCAGACCGGTTTCATCGCCGCCCCCCAGGTCGATACCTTCATAGAGCTGCTGCGCAACTGCCATGGTCTTCTTGGTCAGGAAACCCAGCCGTGTGGAAGCTTCCTGCTGCAAAGTGCTCGTAATAAAAGGCGCGCCAGGGCGGATGCTCTTGGTGCTGCGGTTAATGCTGTCGAGCTTATAGGCAGCCTGGTTCAACATCTCCACAAGCGCCATGGTCGTTTCTTCGTCCGGTAAGTCAGGATCAACGCCATTAACCTTGAAAAGCCGTGCCTTGTAATGATTCTTAGTATCGTCAGCTTCAAACAAAGCTGATATTTTCCAATACTCAACTGGCACAAACGCCTGGATCTCACGTTCGCGCTCTACGATCAGCCGTAAAGCCACCGACTGCACCCGACCAGCAGAAAGGCGCCCTTTCACCTTGGCCCATAGGATCGGGCTCACCCCGTACCCCACCAGGCGGTCAAGGATCCGGCGGGCTTGTTGCGCGTCCACCAGGTCCATGTCGATCTCGCGGGTATGGGCAAAGGCAGCAGCTACCGCTTCTTTGGTAATTTCATGGAAGACAACCCGCTCCACCTTTTCCGGTTCCATTTGGGCAGAATCCATCACGTGCCAGGCGATCGACTCACCTTCCCGGTCAGGGTCAGTCGCGAGGTACACCTTCTTGCTTCGCTCTGCAGTCGCAGTAATTTCCGCGACGAGTTCTTTCTTTTCGTTTGGCACGCGATACTTGGGCGTGAAATCGTTTTCAACGTCCACGCTCATTTGCGATTTAAGCAGATCCCGCACATGCCCCACCGATGCCAACACCTGGTAACCATCCCCGAGGAATTTGCTTATGGTGCGTGCCTTTGCCGGCGATTCAACGATCACCAGCGGTTTTCCGTTGCCCGACCGCACTTTCTTTCCGTTGGAACTCTTGGTAGTCGCTCGCTTTGTGGTAACTTTCTTTTTTGAACTCGCGCCAGCCTTTTTCGCTGCTGATTTTGTCGGAACAACAGCGGGTTTTTCCAGACCTTCATGCGCAGGGGTCACGCCCATACGAAATAGCTTTGTGCCGCAAACGCCACAAACACCCGTGGTCATTGCTGCTCCACGGCTGGTAAACCCAGGCTGCGCCTGAGTGATTTCACGTTTCTCTTTACATTTAAAACAATATGCTTCCAAAATGACTCCCTTTGAAAAGTGTTGCTCAAAATTAGCACGCCTATCATACCATATCCAATTTTTTGTCAAGGGTTGATATTAACTAAGTTTTCGTGAGCTGGAGTTAGTTTTCTTTTCGATTTCAATCGTCAAAGAAGCCCTTGGTAGGGTCACGGCATGCCGTGACCGTCTATGTAATACGGTAATAAACACCGGGGGTAATCCTACGAAACTAAGTACTCGTCATCCTTTTCCCAATTCATCGGGTTGGCAAGGATGTAATCGTAAATCGCCCGGTATTCCCGTTCGTTCCTGATGACATGTTCGTAATAACTCCGCTGCCAGAGATGTTTTTCCAAATTCCCAGAAAATTCATGGAACGTCCTTGTTGTGGCTGATTTGAAGGAGCGGACAATCGTAGGAAGAGAACCTGAAACGGGTTTGCCGTAGCTCTCAATCGTACCTTCTTGTAGGGGCACGGCATGCCGTGCTCCTACGGTGATGGAGATAATTCCATGGATATGGTTAGGCATAACAACAAATTCCCCCAATTCAACATTTGGAAAATGACTCGGAATACCTGCCCAAATGTCTGTTACCATCCTTCCAACCTCATTTAAGACCATTTCTCCATCAATAATATGCCCAAACAACATTTTGCGATCCTGTGTCACAATGGTCACAAAATATGCCCCCGGTTGGGAATAATCAAATTCAGGTAGACGGTGAATCTGACGGTGTGGGATTGAATGGTTGGTTTTCATCTCTAAAATGTTACCATTCTACTCGGTCGTAGGGGCACGGCATGCCGTGCCCGCCCTATGCTGCCTCTTGCGATTAAACTACTCTGAAAAAACTCTTCGTCCTGTTCCCAATTCATCGGGTTGGCAAGGATGTAATCGTAAATCGCCCGGTATTCCCGTTCGTTCCTGATGACATGTTCGTAATAACTCTGCTGCCAGAGGCGTTCTTCCGAATGCCCAGAGAATTCATGGAACGCCTTTGTTGTGGCTGATTTAAAGGAACGCAAGATCGTAGGAAGAGAACCTGAAACTGGTTTTCCAAACCTCTCTATCGCGCCTTCTTCTTGAGGCACGGCGTGCCGTGCCCCTACCTTAATGGAGATGATCCCATGAAAATGATTCGGCATAACCACAAATTCCCCCAATTCAACATTTAGAAAATGACTCGGAATACCTGCCCAAATGTCTGTTGCCATCCTTCCAACCTCATTTAAGACCATTTCTCCATTAATAATATGCCCAAATGATTGTTTGCGATCCTGGGTGACGATGGTCACTTAATAGGCACCCGCTTGCGAGTAATCAAATTCAGGCAGACGAAGCCTTCTGCGGCGTGGTAACGAATTGTTGGAAGTCATTACATCATTTTACCTTTTAGTATGCTGCTGAAGGAACATCGTTGGTTCCGTATCACGGGGCACGGCATGCGCCACCAATCGCGGTGGGAGTGAACCCCCACCGTACGTCAAACTTAGCAAAGATGGGCACCTGTGCCCGCATGTGAGGATATTGGTCTATCTGTGTATTGCGAATCGTCAAAACAGTAATGGGAGACCTAACATTCAAGTACCTCGCAAGGTCGGGAGACCTGCGAGAACTGGGTCTTCATCGTATGGCTAGCTCCGAATGTACGGATGGGCTTTAGTCCATCCGCGTATTGCGAAATGTTAAATCGGTAATGGGAGATCTGACGGTCAGATGCCTCGCACGGTCCAACAAGGAGACTTTGTACTGAGGACACCGGCGAGAACCTAGGTTACCTTTCCTACTATGTAACCCCTACATCCACCTGCCGTTTTGCCGGTAGGTCATCCCCTGTTCGCGGACCAACAAGCCCTTCAACTCCATCATGGTCAAGGTCACGGTCAGCTTCTCGACGCTCAGGTCCATCCTGACGCAGATCTCATCAATATGCAGAGAATCCTGACCCAAAATTCGCAAAACCGTGCGTTCCATATCGCTTAAGGCTTGTTCCTGTGGTTTAGGCACTTTACTGCCCTCTTCAATCCTGAGCGCTTCCAAAACCGACTTCGGATTGGTCATCGGCATCGCCCCCTCACCAATCAAATCATTTGTCCCGCGACTCATCGGCGAAAGGACTGATCCAGGTACCGCAAAAACCTCGCGGTTCTGTTCCACCGCAAATTTCGCCGTGATCAACGCCCCACTTTTCTCGCCCGCCTCGATCACAATCGTAGCGCGGCTCAAACCTGAAATGATCCGGTTGCGTGGTGGAAAATTAATACCATCTGGTTTCGTCCCCGGGGCGTAATCGCTCACGATCGCCCCCTGCTCCAGGATCTGTTCTGCCAGCCTGCGGTGCTCAGGAGGATAGATGATGTCCACCCCGCTCCCCAACACGGCAATCGTCCTGCCCCCTGCCTCTAACGCCGCATGGTGCGCCAATCCATCCACTCCCCGTGCCAGCCCACTTACCACGCTCACCCCGTTATGTGCCAGGTATTCCGCGGTATCACGCGTGATCTGTTTACCATAGGTGGTCACTTTCCGCGTTCCAACAATCGCAACCGCAAGGTCATCCGCTGCGGTGATGCTGCCCTTGTAATAAAAAACGGGTGGAGGTTGGGCGATTTCCTTCAGATAGCGTGGATATGAACTATCCTGCCAGGTTAAAAACGAAATTCCCTTGGCTTTCAACTGCTCAGGCAGTGCAAGAGGATCCAGAGTTTTGCGTTTTTCGAGGATATCCGCGACGTTCTTTTCCGACAAGCCTGCCGCAAGCAGTTCAGCGGACCCCGCCTGCCACGCCCGGCTCAAATCGCCAAAAAAGGACAGCAATTTGCGAAACCTGACTGCCCCAATTCCTCTGACGTAACTGAACGCCAGCCAAAATCCAGCTTCCTGCATTACCCCCTCAGTCCTTCCAGCAAGTGCACGTCCATGCGTTTTTGCCCGAGGTCGATCTTGAGTATCACGTCTGGAATTGCCGGCAGCAGCAATTCACTGCCATCTGCCTGGTCAATGATGTAGACCTCGTTCGCGCCGGTTTCCATGATGGCAGCCAGCACCCCCAGGTCCTCGTCGCCTTCCCAAACCCGTAAACCGATCAACTGGTGATGGTAATACTTACCTTCAGGCAGGGGCGGCAGATTCTTCACTGCGGAGAACACTTCCTTGCCCACCAGCTCACGCAAGCTTTCAGGGTTATCAAACCCTTCAAGCTTGAGTAGCAGCAATTCATTCTTCCAGCGTGTGCCGGTGATCTTGTTGGCTTGAAAATCAGAGCCTAAGTAGATGATTTTTCCTCTCCGGATCCTTTCCGGAAAATCTGAAAACACCCGCATGCTGATTTCCCCACGTACTCCGTGAGACTTTTGGAGCCTGCCGATTAATACATAAGCAGGCTCAACCGGATCGATCGAGCCTGCTGTGTCTTGATATTGATCTGCCATGTCAGGCATTAACCCAAATCTACCACGTCCAGGGTAACTTGCTTGCCATTGCGGGCAGCAACGACCTTCAGGATGGCTCTCAATGAGTTCGCCACCCGTCCATGTTTGCCAATCACCCGACCAATGTCAGCTTTGCCGACCTGCAGGTCGAGCTGAATGGTGTTCCCCTGGCGATACTCGTCGACAAAAACCTGTTTCGGATCATCCACGATCGATTTTGCCAGGAACTCCAGCAAGTCATGCAGCTTGTTTTCTTTCATCACATGCCCCGTTATGCCCTGGCAGTGTGGGTCGTTTTTGGATGCAGAGTCAGTTCAGTATAAATTTTCTTAGCCTCAGCTAATAAAATTTCCTTGTCTTCCCCAGCCTTAAACCTGGTGAAGCGATCATCCAGTTTGACGATTTTGAAAAGTTTCTGCACAGACTCAGATGGCTGGGCGCCAACGCTCAACCAGTGATAAATGCGCTCTTCGTCAAAAACGATCGTACCGGGTTCGGTACGGGGATTGTACTGACCAACGACTTCAATGAAACGCCCATCTCGGGGGCTTTCTTTGTCTGCCACGATCACACGATAATGCGGTTGGTGAGTTGAACCCACCCGACGTAAACGAATACGTACCATTTTTTACTAATACTCCTTGACCTATAATATATTTCTTCCTGGCTCTGTCAAAGGCTGAGAGAATGCTGAAGGGGCATTTCCTTCTCCTACGCTCAGGATTAACCGAATAACCTGTTAATATTACCACGTCCTCCGGATTTTTGAAACCTTTTCATGAGGTTCTGTATATCCCGGAATTGTTTCATCAACTTGTTCACATCCTGCACATCTTTACCGCAGCCAGCGGCGATTCTCCGCCTTCGGCTCGCGTTCAAAATGCGTGGATCCTGCCGTTCTTTTGGCGTCATCGAATTGATGATCGCCTCCACCGTCTTCAGCTGGTCTTCAGCCTCATGCGGGTCAACTGATTTTGCCACAGTGCTGAATTGACCAGGCAGCATCCCTAACACCTGCGAGATTGGTCCCATTTTCTTGAGCTGACGTAACTGATTGGCGAAATCCTGCAAGGTAAACTGCCCGGTCAGCATGCGTTCAGCTTCCTTGACGTCCACCTGTCCGGAGTAAGCGGACTCTGCCTTCTCGATCAGGCCGAGCATGTCGCCCATGCCCAGGATCCTTGAAGAGATGCGGGTGGGGTCAAACACTTCCAGCGCGTCCAGACCTTCACCAGTTCCCAGGAACTTGATCGGGATGCCTGTCACCTCGCGGATGGAAATTGCCGCACCGCCGCGGGCGTCACCATCGATCTTGGTGAAGATCAGACCGCTCACAGGGATCACGCCAACAAAGCCTTTTGCGACGTTCAGCGCTTCCTGCCCGATCATCGAGTCCACTACCAGCAGAATCTCCTTCACGGGCACAGCGTCGTTCAGGGCTTTCAGTTCGTCCATCAGGGCGTCGTCCAACTGCGAACGCCCGGCGGTATCCAAAATTACGACGGAATAACCACCTTTCTTTGCCATCTCGAAGGCGCTTTTAGCGATTTGCACCGGCTTCGCGCCCTCCAGGCTATGCACAGGCACGTCAATCCTCTCGCCTAAAGTCTGCAACTGCTTGATGGCTGCCGGACGGTAGATATCAGCCGCCACTAGCATGACCCTTTCACCCTTTGATCGAAGTTGTTTCGCCAGCTTGGCTGCCGCTGTTGTTTTACCGGAGCCCTGCAAGCCCGCCAGCATGACCACATGCGGTTTTTCACCCCTTAAATTCAGCGGCGCAGGCTGCCCCAGGGTCTTGATGAGCTCTTCGTTGACAATCTTGATTACCATTTGGGCAGGATTGAGCGCTTTTGAAACCTCCGCCCCTATCGATCGCTCTTTCACGCGATTGGTAAAGGCTTTTACTACAGCGTAGTTAACATCCGCCTCAAGCAGTGCCAACCGCACTTCGCGCATCGCCTTTTCAACATCCTCTTCGCTCAGTTTTCCGCGTCGGCGGAGGCTGTCAAATACGGCTGTCAGTTTGTCGGTCAAATTTTCAAACATGGCTCATTCCTGTCCAGGTACTTCCGTGATCTCAAACCCCTATCATACCGCAAACTGCCCTGCTTTCAAAACAGTCTGAGCAATAAAATAACCTGAGTTTTTTAGTCAAAATAATTCCATTTCGAAACTAAATTTACCGGTGGGTGTTTCTAACCCTGAGAAACATTTGTCAGAGGTATAGAATGAATAAAGTAGCAATCGTAACCGATAGTACCGCTGGTATCCCTGAATCCATTGCCCGCGAATACAATATAACTGTCGTCCCGCTTTCTGTTTTATGGGATGAAAAATCCTACCTTGATGGGATCGATATCACCCCCGAGGAATTTTACGAGCGCCTGGTCAAATCCGATACTTTGCCCACCACCTCGCAGCCCTCTGCCGGTATGTTTGCCGAAGTTTTCAAAAAACTGACCGATCAGGGCTGTGACATTCTCACAATTGTCATGTCTTCCAAACTCTCCGGCACCTACCAGTCTGCGATCATAGCTGCGGAGGATTTTCCCAAAAACCGCATATCAGTCGTAGACAGTTTCCAGGCTTCCATGCCCCTTACTCTTGTCGTCCTCATGGCTGCTCAAGCCGCCCAACGCGGTGCAACGCTCCTTGAGTGCACCAATCTGGCGAAGGATCTATGCCAGCGGGTTCGCACCTTGTTCATTGTGGATACGCTCGAGTTTCTCTATAAAGGCGGTCGTATTGGTGGAGCTGCCCGCCTGATTGGCTCAGCGCTCAAGATGAAGCCCATCCTCGAGCTCAAAGACGGATTGATTGACTCATACGAAAACGTTCGCACCTTCAAAAAAGCGACGGAGCGTGTGTTCGAGATCGCTGAATCCGAACTTGGCAAACAAGGCACGATCGAATATCTCGGCATTGCGACTGCCAATGTCCCTCAGCGCGGGCAGGAATTCTTAACCATGGCACACCAACGATTCGATGTTCGCAACGAGTTTGTTGGGTTGATCAGTCCGGTTATTGGCACGTATGTCGGCCCCGGTACTGTTGGCCTGGTCTATATACCCGCCAAAAAAGCCTGATTTCTCATTCTTTCACGATCTTCAGAGCCTGGTTTTCCAGGCTCTGATTGTTTTCCAGCCATTTCTTTCTTGTTTTGATACAATAGGGGCAACTCACCTAAAGAAAAGGACCTTACTAATGTCAAATGCAGAGAAAATTGGTGTCCTTGTGCCTGATGTTCTCCTGCCGGTTCAGGGGATCGATCTTCATAAGTGGGCGGTAATTGCCTGCGATCAATTCACCTCGCAGCCGGAATATTGGGAAAAGGTTGCCGAAACCGTCGGGGATGCTCCTTCAACCTTCCACCTGATCCTCCCTGAAGCCTGGCTTCATGCCCCCGACGTGAAGGACCGCATCCGCAAGAGCCAGCAGGCCATGCAGGATTACCTGGAAAACGGAATTCTGGAACCCCACAAAGGTTTTGTCTTTGTTGAACGCCAGGTCGCTGACAAATTCCAGTCGGGACTGGTGGTCGCGCTCGATCTCGAATGTTATGACTACAACAAGGGCTCCCAAACGCTGATCCGTGCCACTGAAGGCACCATCCTCGACCGTCTCCCTCCCCGCATGGATGTCCGACGGGATGCTCAACTCGAATCGCCGCACATCCTTGTGCTCTACGACGATCCGGATGGTGTAGTGCTTTCGGGGATTCTTGCACGAAAAGAGGAACTCCCGCTTGCTTATGACTTTGAACTGATGGCCGGTAGTGGTCATCTTTCTGGTCGGCTTATTGAAGACCCCGTCCTGATCGACACAGTCCTCGCAGGGCTGGCTTCTCTCATCGAACCGGCAACCTACGCCCAAAAATACGATCTGCCAAATGCGGAATCCCCGTTGCTGTTTGCTATGGGCGATGGAAACCACTCCCTCGCCACTGCCAAAGCCATCTTGGAAGAACTCAAGCCCCATGCAAGCCCGGACCATCCTTCACGTTACGCGCTCGTCGAACTGGTCAACCTGCACGATCCTTCCCTCAATTTTGAACCCATCCACCGCGTACTGTTCAATCCTGGGGAGGATTTTGAGACAAGCCTGCAGCTGTTTTTCGCTGAAAAGCTCACGCTTCACTCCATTGCGGATATGCCCACCCTCATCGCCGAGGTTGCAAAATCCACATCCACCCAGCAACGCTTTGGCATGATCCAACCCGATTCGTACATTCTGATCGCGCTTGAGCACCCGATTCACAATCTGCCGGCTTGCAGCCTGCAGCAGTTTCTTGACCTCTATCTCAAAAGCCATCCCGACACCAAAATCGATTATGTCCACGGGGATGACACGGTCGATGAACTGGGACGCAAACCCGGGAATATTGGCTTCTTCCTGCCCCCCATCAGCAAGGATTCGTTCTTCAGGTCAGTCATCGTAGACGGTGCCCTACCGCGAAAAACTTTCTCGATGAACCATGCCAAGGACAAACGCTTCTACATGGAATGCCGGAAAATTAAACCTTGACGCCTCGAACAAGTGTGCTATATTTAACCTATCCGAAATAATAGATCTGGGAGAAAAAATGGCTGCCCGAAAAACATCAACAACAAGCAAGAAACAAGTTACTGACCAAAACATGGAAGAGGCAAAAAAGGTCGTACTCGACCGCGCCTTAAACGATATCGTCAAAAAATATGGCGAGGGCAGCATCATGCGCCTCGGCGAAGCCCATCAAATGGAAGTGGAAGCCATTCCCACCGGCTCTCTTTCACTGGACATGGCGCTGGGCGTTGGGGGCATCCCCAAGGCTCGCATTACTGAGATTTACGGTCCTGAGTCCTCCGGTAAGACCACACTCTGCCAGCACATTGTCGCAGAGTGCCAGGCACGCGGTGGCACTGCGGCTTTTATTGACATGGAACACGCTCTCGATCCTGTCTACGCTGCCAAATGCGGCGTCAAGGTTGACGAACTCCTCATCTCCCAGCCAGACACCGGCGAGCAGGCACTTGAAATTGCCGAGACCCTGGTGCGTTCGGGTGCTGTGGATTTGGTCGTCATCGACTCGGTCGCTGCCCTCGTGCCGCGCTCAGAAATCGAAGGCGACATGGGCGACCCTACCATGGGCGTCCAGGCACGTCTCATGTCCCAGGCGCTGCGCAAGCTTTCGGGCGCGATTAACCAGACCAAGACTGCTGTGATCTTCACCAACCAGCTGCGCCAGAAGATTGGCGTGATGTTCGGCAACCCCGAAACGACCACTGGGGGCATGGCGCTGAAATTCTACGCTTCCGTCCGCCTGGACGTACGCCGGGTTCAATCCATCAAAGTTGGAGCTGAGATTGTGGGCAACCGCGTGCGTGTGCGCGTGGTGAAGAATAAAGTTTCCGCCCCCTTCCGATCCGCTGAATTCGACATCATGTACAACGAAGGTATTTCAAAGTCTGGTGACATCCTTGACCTGGCAACTTCCCTCGAGGTTATTGACAAGCGCGGCTCCTTCTATTCCTACAAGGATCAACGCCTTGGGCAAGGACGGGAAGCATCTAAGAATTACCTCGTCCAGAACCCGGAAATCATGCAGGAAATCGAGGATTCCGTGCGTGCCCTCGCCAACGAGGATATTCTCAGCGGCACCTTCGACATTTCAGGTGATAGCGGAGATGATGATAGCGACGGCGATAATTAATCGATAAATTGACGCTAAAGAACGAAGGTTTTGTGTAAAACATGCCCGAAAAACACAAAACCTTCTTTTTTATCCGTCATCGCGAGCGAAGCAGCCTGTGCCCGCGAAGCAGGGTATGGCGATCTGCCTTCCAATCCGCTATCACAACCTTGGTCATTTATTTGCGGATTGAGGGCATGATACGGTCGTCCAACACAAAATTCACGGTGCCCTCAATCACGCCCTACGACTGAACCTATGGAATTCAGACGTAAGGGCGAAGCATTTCAATACAAACCCAATGCTATTTCCAAGCCATCCGCATAGAATGCTTCGCCCCTACCGCTGATCTCGTCAACAATAATTGAATATGCGGAAATACCGCCTTTCACGTCCCTCTTTTCGAAGGGGACAGTCCGTAGGGCGAGCTTGGAAGCACTGCGCACATCCTCACAAACACATCTCGCCGTGCTTCCAATCCGCCATCACGCCTGTGATCATTCGAAATAAACAAACCTTGCCACATAGATCACCATCAACGGCGAATTGAGGGCACAACAGATTCATCCTTCAAAATGTTCAAGGTGCCCTCAATTTCGCCCTACGAAAAGATCAAGCGCTGACCAGCCCCCGGTTTTACCGTCCCCCTCCTCGGAGGGGGTAGGCAACATAGCCCCCTCTTTAGAGGGGGAATTAAAGGGGGTGGGTTTTTCGTGTAGGCCGGAATGAGACTGCTTCAAGATGGTGATTTGATTCAAGCGTGGCGCAGGCTCACTCCGACAACTAACCAAGTGAAATTGGATTTATTTAACGAAAAAGGGTAGAAGAAATACGATATTAGATTACTCAAAATATTGAAAAAAAAGGAGCTGATTTTCATCAGCTCCTTTAGCTTTTTTACCTGAAGACCTATGTTCCCTCTTCCCAGGAACCAAGGTACTTCACCTGTTCCTCAGTCAACTTGTCGATCTTCACACCCATAGCAATCAGCTTGAGGCGCGCGATCTCGCGGTCGATCTCTTCCGGTACGTCATAAACCTTATTCTCAAGTTCGTCCGCGTGTTTGATCATGTACTCTGCGCCGAGTGCCTGGTTGGCAAAGGACATATCCATAACTGACGCCGGGTGCCCTTCAGCGGCTGCCAGGTTGATCAGACGGCCTTCACCGAGGATGCTGATAACCCGCCCATCCTTAAGCTGATAGCTTTCCACGAATGGTCTCACCTGCCGCTTGGCAACCGCCATCTCTTCAAGAGCGGGGATGTTGATTTCGACATTAAAGTGACCAGAATTGCCAACCAAAGCGCCGTCCTTCATCACCTCAAAGTGGTGCTTGTCAACCACGTTCAGGTCGCCGGTCAGTGTGATGAAAATATCACCAATCGGCGCGGCTTCCGCCATAGGCATCACCCTGAAACCGTCCATCACGGCTTCCAGTGCTACCATCGGATCCACCTCGGTCACGATTACGTTCGCGCCCATTCCCCTCGCGCGCATTGCCAAACCGCGTCCGCACCAGCCATAACCAGCCACTACAAAGACCTTGCCTGCCAGGAGCACATTCGTTGCCCGTAGGATGCCATCAATCGTGGACTGTCCCGTGCCGTAGCGATTATCGAAGAAATGCTTGGTCATGGCGTCATTGACAGCCATTACCGGGAATGCAAGCATTTTGTCTGCTGCCATCGCGCGCAACCGGATCACACCCGTAGTCGTCTCTTCTGTGCTGCCGATAATGCCCGGGATCAAGTCCCGCCGTTCTTTGTGGATCGTGCTCACCAAATCCGCACCATCATCCATGGTGATGTTTGGTTTGTGATCGAGCGCAGCGCGCAGGTTCTTGTAGTAGGTCTTGTCATCCTCGCCCTTGATCGCAAAAACAGGGATCTCGTACTGCGCCACCAGCGCCGCAGCCACATCATCCTGCGTTGAAAGCGGGTTTGATGCTGTTACGACGATATCCGCGCCGCCAGCCTGCATCGTCCGCATCAGGTTCGCGGTCTCAGTCGTCACATGCATACAGCATGACATGCGAATGCCCTCGAAGGGTCGTTCGCGGCGGAAGCGCTCTTCCAAAATCGCCAAAACGGGCATCTCGCGTGCCGCCCAATCCATCCGGCGGCGTCCGCCTTCTGCCAGGTTTAAATCTCTAATGTTGTAATTCTCCATTGCCTCTCCAATAATTTTTTATTCAATCTCATCCAGCAAGCCTTCATCATTGAAGTGCTCACGGTAAAATGCAACAAACTCAGCCCAGGAGTACTTGTGGCACTGAGGTCCTGCCTCCTGGATGCAGTACGCCGCGGCAGTATTGCCGATCTCAACGCAGACCTTCAGCGGCAGTCCGGCCATGTAGCCCCGCAAGAAGCCGCCTCTAAAGGCGTCCCCCACTCCAGTTGGGTCCTTCACTTCCAGCCCGCTTATCGCCGGCACCACGCAGTCCACCCCTTCTGCCACGACGCGCGCGCCGTGTTCGGCTAATGTTACCACTGTAAATGCCGGTTTAGCCAGGATCTCTTCCGCGCTCCAGCCAGTGTGCTTCTGCAGCAGTTCGAACTCATATTCATTGATGAACATGCCATGGGCATGCTCCACCCCCTCCCGCAGTCCTTCAGCCTCCAGGCTGATGATCTGCTGACCGGGGTCAAACAGCATCCTGAGCCCCAGTTGCGGAGCTTCGCGGATGTAGCGCCGCATGGTCCGTGGATCCGTCGGTGAGACCATCACAAAATCCTCCGGCTCAAAATCCGCTTCCGCCAAAGGTAAATCCGCGGAGTCCGCCATTGCGCCGGTGTAGAAGGTTGAGATCTGCGCGTTCGAGCGGTCAGTCGTGGCAAAAAATGATGCCGTGAACTTTTCGGGGATGATTTTAACCCCGCTGGTGTCCACCCCCACTTGCTCCAGCCTCTTAGCGTAATCGCCAAAATCCTGCCCTGCGGTCGAGAATAAATAAGCTTTGCCCCCCAGCAGCGCCAGCGTATAGGCAGTGTTAGGTCCCACCCCTCCATCCTGCTTGATCATATCGTGCACCAAAAATGACAGCGACACCTTGTCCAGATGTTCCGCAATCAGATGATCCTTGAACAAACCGGGAAACTGCATCAAGTAATCAAAGGCGATTGAGCCGGTCAAAATAGCTTTCATGCTTACCTCTCCCTGTCAATCCGGGTCTCAACCCGGGTTATATCTTAGGCAATCGCCTGCTATTATACCTTCTCCCTACATCCGGTATGCGTTTGTTTGATCTTGTTTGATCTTGAGCTCAGTCTGGGATTCCCCCGGGGGAAGGCTGAAAATAAAACAATTTGCAAGATTTGCAATAATTGCAATGTTTTTTGATAGTGCAAACGGGTGGTTTGACTGCAAATCCATCTGAAACAGGCTGGTTTGGCTGCAAATTCTGCTCTCCGATTGTTAACGTGCCGGTTTGACACTAAAATCGCACAAGTATATCTTAGCACATTTGTTCTATTTGTGCAAGAAGTTGTGGACTGATAGCGGATGGAAGGGAGTCGGTTCTGGGCTTCCCTTGGGGGCTGCTTGCCTGCCCTGTTTACTTTCATACAGGGCGTGCCGTAGGCTAAGCTGGCTCCCGCCGCGGAGCGGATGGGAGACTGATGAGGGTTGTCAAGTCCTGGGCTTCCCTTGGGGGAAGCTGGCTCCCGCCGTGGAGCGGATGGGAGACTGAAGAGGGTCACTTTAACAAAACAGCAAAGACACTCTCCCCCGTTTCACGGACCCTCCCTCGAGGGAGGGCTACTGGGGCTTCCCTTGGGGGAAGCTGGCTTCCGCCAAGAAGCGGATGGGAGACTGATGAGGGTGCCAAGTTCTGGGCTTCCCTTGGGGCTGCTTGCCTGCCCTGTTTACTTTAATACAGGGCGTGCCGGAGGCTAAGCTGGCTCCCGCCATGCAACGGACTTGAAACTGATGAGGGTTTCCTTTGACTAACCCACAACCTAACTCACTCGGCTTCCCCTCCGAGCGTAAGCAGGGTTGCGTAGTTCAATCCGACTTTTTTCCAAACCCCATCTAAAACCCCGTTCGATAGAAAAAATTTCTACACCTCCGCCTATCCCGTGATAAGATAGACACAGCATGAACGATAGGGAAAAGACCGCCATCATCCATCAATATCTGGCTGAAATCAAAGCTAAGTTTCGGACGGGTCAGGCGTTGGAGCATGCCTACAGGCCAGCCCTGCAGCGGCTCATGGAGAGCTTCCCGTATGTGCATGCCATCAACGATCCCAAACGCTCCGAATTTGGCGCCCCCGATTTTGTCTTTCGCAAAAAATCCAGTCCGCGCATCGTTCAGGGCTACGCCGAAACCAAAGACCTCGATGGCGATCTGGACAAGGTCGAAAAGACCAACCAAATGGATCGCTACCGCGGATATTCGAACCTCATTCTCACCAACTACCTCGAGTTTCGCTTCTTCCGCAATGGCGAAAAGTACCGCACCATCAGCATCGGCAGGCTGAAAAACGGCAAGCTGATCACTGCCGCCGAACAAGGCGAAAGCCTTCTGCGTGAGCTCGAAGCCTTCCTCGCCCAAACCCCCGAAGCCATCACCAGCGGTCTGCGCCTTGCCCAAATCATGGGTGGGCGTGCCCGGCGCCTGCGCGACAATATCACCGAATACCTGAAAAACGACAGTGACAAGAACAGTGAGCTTCTCCGTATCTATGGGATGATGAAAGAGCTGCTCGTTCATGACCTCCAACCCGACAGTTTCGCCGACATGTACGCGCAAACGCTGGTTTATGGCTTGTTTGTTGCCCGCTACAACGACTCAACTGCCGAAAACTTCACACGCAGCGATGCGCGTGACCTCGTCCCCAAGAGCAACCCCTTCCTTTTGCAGTTTTTTGACCACATCGTCGGACCCAACTTTGACACCCGTCTCGCCTATATCGTTGATGAACTCTGCGAGATTTTCAGCGTCAGCAATGTCCAGGAGATCGTCCATAAGCACCTGCGTGTCCAGGAAGACTCAGTAGACGATCGCGACCCCATCATCCATTTCTACGAAGACTTCCTGCAGGCTTACGACCCCAATGAGCGCAAAAAGATGGGCGCGTACTACACGCCCGTTCCTATTGTCAGGTATATCATCCGCCAGGTTGACCGCATCCTGAAAGAAGATTTCGGTATTGCCAAAGGCATTGCCAGCGACGAGATGATCACCCAAACCGTAGCCACCCAACCCTATCGCCGCCCCGGTGACCGCAAAGACCGCACCACCACCGAAATCTCCGTGCCTCGTGTGCAAATCCTGGACCCTGCGGTTGGTACAGCTACCTTTTTGAATGAAACCATCAAGTTCATTTATCAGGGCTTCAAAGGGCAGGAAGGGCGCTGGCCAGCCTATGTCAACGACAACCTGATCAAACGCCTGTTTGGTTTTGAATTGATGATGGCTCCCTACACCATTGCCCACCTGAAACTTGGCATGACCCTCAAAGAAACCGGCGTGCAGGAACTCTCCGACCGCTTGGGTATCTACCTCACCAACACCCTCGAAGCAGGCATTCCCCTCCAGCCAGACCTGTTCAATTTTGGTCTCTCAGCTGCAGTCAGTGAAGAAAGCCGCCTCGCTGCCCGGGTCAAGAGTGAGCATCCAGTCATGGTTGTGATGGGCAACCCACCTTACTCTGGTGAAAGTTCTAATAGAACAACATTCGCTGAAAAATTAGTCGATAAGTATAGGGTAGAACTGGGTGGTCAAAAGAAATTGCAAGAGGCTAATTACAAATGGCTTGGGGATGACTATGTAAAGTTTATTGCATTTGCTGAAGAATTAATCTTGAAAAACGGTGAAGGTGTTTTGGCAATGATTACCAATAATGGTTATCTCCAGAATCCCACCTTTCGTGGTATGCGCTGGAAATTGACTCATACTTTTGACAAGATTTATATTGTTGACTTACACGGAAGTGCAAAAAAGAGAGAAGTTACTCCTGACGGTGGTAGGGATGAGAACGTTTTCGACATTCAACTAGGTGTGGCAATTATTGTTGCAGTAAAAAATAACAGGGCATTGGAAAACGGCTGTGAAATATATCATGCTGAGCTTTTTGGTACTCGCTCACAAAAATTCGAAAAATTAAACCACGATGTGAAGTGGATGAAAATCCAACCCGCTCCACCACTATTATTATTCTCTGATCGGGATAATAGTGGGCGTGAGGAGTACAATAACGGCGTGAAGTTAAATGAAATATTTACTCTTTATAGCACTGGAATTCTGACAAAGAACGACGACGTGGCAATAACATTTACAGATTCAGATATGTGGAGTAATGTCAACGATTTCTATCATCTAGATGAGAGTCAAATTCGTGAAAAATTTGGGATAAAAAAAGACAGTTGGGAGTGGTCAGTAAAGCGTGCGATGTATGATGTTCGAAGCAACTATTCTAAGGATTGTATCGTAAGTGTGACATATAGACCTTTTGATCAGAGGTTTAGCTATTACACATGTACACACCGCGGTTTTATGTCGCGTTCTCAAAAGAAAGTTATGAGTAATGTATTCAAAAAAGAGAATATTTTACTCATCTCAGGACGACAAGGTCAAGCTGTTGGATTAATGAGTTGGAACTTGATCTTCATCTCTGATGATATAACCGATTTAAATGTTTTTTATCGTGGAGGTGGAACAGCATTTCCTCTTTACATATACAATGATGACGGTTCGAAGGCCATAAATTTTGAAAAGGTAGGACTAAGCTCTCTAGTTAAGAACCTCAAAAATGCATTTTCTGAAGTAGAGGTTGTGGATTATGTTTATGCTATTCTCCATAGCCCTGCTTATCGGCTGAAATTTGAAGAATTCCTCAAATCTGACTTCCCCCGCATCCCCATCCCCACCCAGGCTGAGTTCGACCGCCTGGTGCCCCTCGGGCGTGAACTGCGCGAACTCCACCTGATGCGCTCCCCCGTCATGGATGATTACCAAACCACTTTTCCCATTTCTGGCGATTGCCTGGTCGAAAAGATCCGCTACGCCGACAACAAAGTATGGATCAACAAAACCCAATACTTTGGCAACATACCCGAGCTCGCCTGGAATTTCTACATCGGCGGCTACCAGCCTGCTCAAAAGTGGCTCAAAGACCGCAAAGGTCGCCAGCTTTCCGACGCCGACCTCGTTCACTACCAGCGCATCATTAAAATCCTGCTCGAAACCGATCGGATTATGAAAAAGATCGGGTAAGTGTGTTGTAAAAAAACGTCATAAACAATTAATTAAATATTGGAGACACGATGAAAATAAGTGAACTAATATTCTCGATCAAAATTCATGACCTTGTCCTGCCAGAGTTTCAGCGTGAATACGTTTGGACTTACGACCAATCCAAAAAATTAATGTCGTCTCTGGTCAAGGATTATCCAGTTGGGTCTTTGCTCCTTTGGAAAACCAACAACCCCCCAGAACTGAAGAACTATATTGGAAATGGGTCGAATAATTCAGTTCACCAGGTGATTTTAGATGGTCAACAGCGCTTGACCACACTCTACTTATTAATTACTGGGGAAATCCCTCCGTACTATGTCCTTAAAGACATAACTTATGATCCAAGAAACCTTTATTATCACTTGGGGACTGGCGATTTCCAATATTATCAGGCAGTTATGATGAAAAACGATCCCCTTTGGGTCAAAGTGGTAAATTGCTTCTCTCCCACATCGGATATCAACGTTTTCAAATTGGTGTCAAATGCCCCTGATGAGGAAAAACTTGATTTAGTAAAAATTTACCAGGATAGATTAACCGCATTAACAAATGTTAGGAGTAAAGAACTTCCAGACTTGCAGATACCTTCTTCAGCGTCAATCGAGGATGCAATCGATATATTTGACTTAGTCAATAGCCAAGGCACAAAACTAACTGACGCAGATCTTGCACTAACACATGCAGTCGGAAAGTGGCCTCAAGCCCGGCGAGTAATAAAGGAGAAGGTCGAAGTTCTCAAAAAAAGAGATTTTGAATTTCCCCTTTCTTTCATGACAAGAGCATTAACCACTGTGGTTTCACATCGAGCGTTGTATGAAACACTTCACGTAGAAACCAAACCCAAACTTATGGCTGGGTGGGATAAACTCTCCAAGATATTGGATTATCTTGTAACAATATTGCCTGCGAGAGCTTATGTGCACTCCACTGGAGACATGAGTACAACTAACGTACTTATCCCATTAATTGCTTATCTGAGCCAAAATAACAATAAGTTTCCAAACGAAATCAACTTAAACCGTGCATTACATTTTATGTATTCAGCTCTGGCATGGTCGCGTTATAGTGGTCAAACTGATCAAAAATTGGAAGCCGATGTTTCAGTCGTTTTCAAGGAGAATAATCCTTGGGAAAAGCTTATCGATGCGCTGATTGATCAGAGGGGTAGGATAAAAGTTACTCCGAACGATCTTGAAGGTCGTACTGCAGGACATCCACTTTACAACATAACCTACATCCTATCAAAAGCCAATGGAGCACTCGATTGGTTTAATGGTGCGCCACTCACAAGCAAACAAATCGGCTCATATTACATTCATAGCCATCACATATTTCCTACATCTTATCTTTATGCAAATGGATATGATGCGGACAATCATCTGCACAGGAAAATTGTAAATGAAATTGCTAATCGTGCTTTCCTTACAGCCGAAACTAACCTGGAAATATCAAACAAGCCGCCAGAAGAATACCTTCCTGAAATCGAAACAATGTATCCGGGTGCGTTAGCCAAACAATTTATTCCAATGCAACCAGGACTTTGGAAGGTAGAACGTTTTCCCGAATTTTTGGAGGCACGCCGCCTTTTGATTGCAACTAAATATAATGATTATTTGCAATCTTTAGTTACAAAACCAGTAAAAGTCAAAGGGAAAACAATTTCAGAAATTATTGAACTTGGCGAAAGTAACAATCTTGAATTTAAAAGCACACTCCAATGGGATATGGTTCATAACAACAAGAACAAATCCCTTCGCAAATCAGTACTTAAGACTATTGCAGCATTTCTGAACTCTGAAGGTGGCACGTTACTGATAGGCGTTGAAGATAACATGCATGTGTGTGGCTTGGAAAACGACTTAATTCTGATGGGAAACTCAACAGATAAGTTTATGAATCTTTTGGCAACACTGATTACGGATTACATCGGTGTTGAGTATGCAGGTCTTGTAAAAATTGGTATTGAGCAGGTTCAAGAAAAGGATATCTGTAGAATTGATGTAGATCGTTCTCTCATACCTGCTTATCTGACGTTTGAAGGGCAAAAAGAGTTCTTTATCAGGATGGCAAATACATCAAGATCTCTTGATCCGGAAGAAACAGTTAAATACATAAATGCCCATTGGGCATAAAGAAGTCGGGGTGGTGGCTGTTTTTCTCGTAAGCCACCCTCAGTGTAGATATACAAACTGAAATTTCTTTGAAAAGGGTTTGTGTGTTAATACCGCAAGCGGATGATTAATTCAACACAACCAGGACCAAGTGGATGACTGACGATGAAAACCAAACATGAAATGATGTCCTATTCGCTCGAGGAAGTCCGAGCGGCATATATATCCTACTTGCAAACTCAAGGGTTGAGGCAAAACACGATCAATACTTCAAAAAGCGATGCCTTTTATCTTTGGAAAAAGCGCAGTAAGGATCTTTTTTGGAGTGTTATCTACTCCTCTGACTTTGAGGATCTTGGAAAAGATGTCCTTCTTAAAACGCTCAGACAATACTCCAAGGGTGACGTCGACAGGAATGTGAATGGGTACATGGTTCACTTGCGTTATTTCAGAAGATTCCTTGCCAGTGAGTCAGCCATTGATATTCCAACGATAGCCGCCAAACCAGAAGCTAAGGCAAAACGAAAGCCGCGCAAGATGAAGCAGCATCTGCCTGATCCGTGCGTTGAACAGGTGGAGCAGTATCTTAAACAGTGGGATGAACTTGAAGATTATCATCTGCAGGAAGACGCGCTGGATAAACTCTTTTTTGAATTGTGCCCTGAGAATAAGGATATCTCAGATGTGCTTCTAAAAGTGTCGACCCTCAACGATTTTTACAGCACCCATATCTTCAAGGTGTTTCCAATGGCAAAACATATCGTTGCCATCGATATCGATGAGAGACTCAAAGCCGGTGATGTGAGCTTAGTAGGAGATATTCAAAAAGGTAGCGGCAACAAAAGGAATTATTACTCCTTCGCTACGAAGTATTGCAGCCACCATCAACCGCTGGACTTTCCAATTTATGACAGCTATGTAGATAAGGTGCTGTGCTATTACCAGAAGAGAGACGAATTCTTTACTTTTAATGCCCTGGACCTAAAGAACTACGAGCGCTTTAAGATCATCTTGTTGGCGTTTCGTTCCTTCTATGGCTTGGAAGACTATAACCTAAAGGAAATTGACAAATATATCTGGTTGCTCGGTAAAGAATACTTTCAAAAGAATTATTATTAGGGATAGAGAAACGCGGGTTTGGCATGCCAAACCCCTACAGCAATACCCTGGGCTTCCTCTGAGGGGAAGCTGGATCCTTCCGCGCAGCGGACAGGAGACTGAAGAGGGTCTTTTCAGCATTGGTAGCCTGAGAAAAGATTTGCATAAATAGAACATATGTGCTATAATATCCACACGTGATTCAATTTGCAAGAAAGCACATTAAAAACGGGTATTTGCAAGAAAACTGCAGGTCTGCACTATCAAAAAAACTTGCAATTATTGCAATTATTGCAAATGACACCACAGATGCCAGCAGCGTGGTGCCCGCACATTAACAAAATAGCCAGTTTTTCCACTCAAACAGCCATTCTGCACTATCAAAAAACAGCGGAAATAACGGAAATAGCGGAAAAACCCTGGCATAACACGATTACGGCTGTCATCACCGCTTCACGGCAGGTGTGGGGGCTAGATCGAGATGCGGCTTATGACGGCTAAACTCGCCCCTTTTCAATAATATTTACTGTTAGACCCTTACCAGCCTGGAAAACCTTAACCCCAAGTATCTTAACGGTTCTAATGCTTCTGCGTAATTGTTAATAGAACGACACCAAATATTTGAAAAGGCTTAACACTATCTTATCAAAGCAACC
>DIVL01000067.1:0-157 GCA_002435825.1 Anaerolineaceae bacterium UBA6133 | reverse complement strand
AATGATTTTGGGAAGGACAAGTTTGTGGCAGAAAGTGCCGGGCTGGAAAAAGGTGTCCTCAATCCTATCGCGGTGGAAGCCATGGCCGAGTTGGGATATGACATCTCACACAATCAAACTAATTCGGTTTTCGATTACTTTAAAGAAGGCCGTAAAT
>DIVL01000036.1 GCA_002435825.1 Anaerolineaceae bacterium UBA6133 | reverse complement strand
TTGTGCGTCTTGAAGTGATGCGCCATGTGATGCCGGCGCAGTTTCACGAAATAATCGCCCTTGAAACTGAAATGGTGCAGCGCGTAATGGGTCATGTCGTAAATCACATAACCGAGCAGAAAACCCGCAAAAATGCCATCAACATAATTTGGCAGTTTGAGCAATCCGCCCACCACCCCCAGGAATAGCCCATAGAAAATCGCAGCAAGAGGAATGCTGACCACCGGCGGCATTACCAGCCTGGACTTTTCCCGCGGCTGGGCATGATGGACCCCGTGCATCAAGAACAGTACCCTTTTCATTCGTTCAGAAGGGTTTTTGGGAGAAAAATGAAATACAAAGCGGTGCAGCAGGTATTCCACCAGCGGCCAGACCAGAAGCCCAATCGCGAAGGAGATCAACACGTTCCACCAACCAAACCCCTGGTTTGCCTGTGCAGAACGCCAGAGAAAGAAAACAATGATTGGCAGGAACACCACCATCACCACCACCGGACTGATGTGGGTAAACCACTCGAGGAAGTCAGATTTGAACAACCTGAGGGGTGCGTCGTCTTTGGTGGCGGTTTGTTTGGTCATATTTTGAGTTCTCCGTAAACGGGTGTGATGGAAACTGCAATGATTCTATCCTTGATGCAGTAACTATGAAAAAAACAAAAGATAACAGATCAGGAGTTTAAGCTCCAATGCTTGAGAAAGGCTATCGTGCGCTCATCCTGAGGGGAATGGAACAATGTTTCAGCTGAACCCTGTTCGACTAATCTTCCCTTTTCAAGATAGAGCACCTCATCTGCCAATCTAAACGCCTGGGCAGGTGAGTGGGTGGAAAATATCAGCGTGCATTGTGTCTTTTGGACGTATTCCCTCAACGTGTTTTCGATGAGATCCATGCTGCGCACATCTGTAGATGAAGTCGGCTCATCCAAAAGCAGCACGTCATAAGATCGCACCAGCACTCTTGCCAGCGCCATGCGCTGCGCCTCACCGCCAGAGAGTCGATCTCCCCTCGCATCCACCAGGCTCTCCATCCCCACCGCATGCAGAGCCTTCTTGGTTAATTCTTTAGCGTCCTTGTGACCATCCAGCGCCAGGGCTGCGTTTTGGAGCACCGAGAAAGAAAAAGCATAAGGAGACTGGGGCAGATATCCCACAATTTTGCCCTCAAGGCCTTCAATCCTTCCGGAGGTCGGCTTTGAAGTGCCGGCAAGCATGCGGATCAGGGTTGTCTTCCCACTGCCATTTTCACCAATCAGGCCATAACGGCGACCGGATTTAAAATGCAATTCCGGGATTTCCAGAACGATCCTGCCGCCAAATTGCTGGATCACATCACGCAGTACGATCACGCTGGGTCTGCTCCTGTATTCTATGCACCAGGCTGTTGATAATGAATGAAATGATCAACAGCACCACCCCCAAAGCGACTGCCAGCTCAAAGCGCCCCATGTTGGTTTGCATCATGATTGCCGTGGTCATCACCCGGGTCTTAAACTGGATATTCCCGCCTACCATCTGGACCGCCCCAACCTCCGCGATGGAGCGACCGAAACCAGCCAGTATCGTGGTCACGAAAGGAATCCGGCATTCCTTGATCGTCAGCAAAAGACGCTTCCAACCGGAAATCCCTATCCCTGCGCAAGTTTCGTTAATTGATGGCGCGCGTATACTGACAATATTAGCCGTCATACCTGCAATGATCGGAGAGATCAACACAACCTGGGCGATCACCATTGCCGGGACAGAATAGAGCAAGCTCATCTTTCCCAATGGTCCGCTGCGCGATAACATCAGAAAGACGATCAAACCTGCAACCACCGGAGGCAGCCCCATTAGTGTGTTTGTAATTCTTGAAAGAATCGCCTTCCCCTTGAACTGATTTGCGCCCATCGCCACCCCCCAGGGAATGCCAATCAACGCGGAAATCAACGTGCTCATCACAGACATACGCAGAGTTACGCCGATGATCTGGCGTAACTCTGGATCTGCACCGAACAGTAACTCAAATACCTGTTTAATCAAAAGCGGTGTTCTTGATTCTTAGTCCATGTTGAAGAACAGAGGTTCACCATACTTAGACACGCCGAATTCGGCGATCATCTTGCGGGCTGTATCAGTCTTCAGCCAGTCGATGAACGCCTGCGCGCCAGCGGTGTTGGTGTCCGCGAAACGCTTGGAGGAAATGGCGATGACCGAGTAGGTGTTTTTCATGTCATCGGTCTCTTCAAGCAACATCGATAGCGTGTTCTCGTGAGCAAGGAAAGTGGCTTTGTCTGAGATGGTATAAGCCTGCTTTTCGTCCGCAATGGTTAATGTCGCGCCCATGCCAGACCCAGTGCTCTCGTACCAGGCCTGCCCAGTTGGATCGACATTGATTGATGTCCAGATGGCTTTTTCTTTGCTATGCGTTCCGCTATTGTCACCACGGGAAATAAACAAAGAACCAGAATCAAGGATAGCCTGGAAAGCTTCCGCGGCAGTCGCCTTGCCATCCACACCCGCCGGGTCATCAGCAGGTCCAACAATCACGAAGAAGTTGTACATGAAGGGGATGCGGGTTTCGTCAAAACCTTCACCAGTGAAAGCCTCTTCCTGTGATTTGGAGTGAACCAGGAGAATGTCCGCATCGCCAGTCCGCCCCTTCTCAATTGCGGCGCCAGTACCAGCAGATGTAATTTCAAGCGTGTAACCTGTGTCCTTCTCGAACACCGGCTGCAAGTATGCCATCAGCCCCGAGTCATTCACGGATGTGGTGGTGGACATTTGGATAACCTTGTTCACTGGTTCCTGCTTACAAGCCGCAGCAGAGAACAGCATACCCACACATACAACAAGCAAAGCAAAACGTTTCATTTCTTCTCCCATAAGTGTATTTTTTGGAGTTTCCTCCTGTTTTGCATCTGACCCACCTTTTGGAAGGTAGTGCGGGAATATTTTACCTCAATTATTGAGTATTAAGGGAAAACTCGTTTTACTTGGCACATTCAAACGCTTCCCCACGCAAAGTCTCTACTGCATGGTCCAGAACCGGCAGGAATACCTCAAGGCACTCCTTCGCGGCCTTTGGGCTGCCGGGAAGATTGATGATCAGGGTCCGACCGCGAGTCCCAGCCGCAGCACGCGACAACATCGCTCTATCTGTAATCTTAAGGCTCGCTGCTCGCATTGCTTCCGGAATACCGGGAACCTGCCGATCCACAATCGCCAGCGTTGCTTCAGGGGTCACGTCCCGCGGTGCCAATCCTGTCCCGCCGGTTGTAAGTATCAGGTCAATTTCACCTGTATCCGCCAGGTCTGCCAGGGTTTTTGAAATCAACTCCCTTTCATCAGGGATGAGTACAGTGCGATTGACCACCGCGTAACCTTTGAGCGTTTCGACCAAAACAGGACCGCTGCGGTCTTCGCGAATCCCTTGAGATCCTTTGTCGCTGATGGTCACAACCGCTGCCCGAATGTTTGATTGAACTGAAATTGGGGTTCCGGCTTTCACTACTCCTCCTTTGATTACACGAGTAAAAATGCCTTCAAGCGGCATCACACACATGCCAACCTGCTGGTAAACCTGGCAGTGCTGGTGACATTCTTTGCCGATTTGGGTCACTTCGAGGACAGCCTCACCGACTACCAACTTCGTCCCCAGGGGTAGATGGCACAAATCCATTCCTTCGGTAGTAATGTTTTCAGCGAAAATTCCTGGTACCAAACCGTGCGCGCCCAATTCAAGCATCCGATCCACACTGGACTGGTCCAACAGACTCACCTGCCGATGCCAGTCGCCGGCGTGTGCATCCCCCTCGATTCCATAGTTTTCGACCAGTTCCACCTGCTCCATTTGCTGCTTTATGGTTCCACGCCGTAGACTGATATTTACTGCTTTCACATTTGCCACTGCCTAACCTCCAATTTTGCTCATTCCGCGAGCGTTTAAATGCGCTGATCGAAAATTGTGTCCAGCTGGTTTAGTCAACACCGCAGCCCTAATCTTCTCTTTCAAGGCTTCATCTCCGTCCGCCAAAGCCTGTACCAGAGACACTTCCTGTTCCTGCCCCAGGCAGGTCCTGAGTGTGCCGTCACTCATGACGCGTATCCGATTACAGTCGGCGCAAAACTGGTGGGAAATCGGACTGATGAATCCGACCCGTCCCTTGTACCCTTGGATTTGGTAATCCCGTGAAGGCTGACCCGTGTTGCGAGGGGAGACCGGCTGCAGAGATGGGTGCTCTTGTAGTATCTTCAAATTGTCCACGCGCAGAATCTCGCTTTGGGAACCTTCCCCGATCGGCATGTACTCAATAAAGCGCACATCCAGGGCGTGGTCCCTCGTCAGAGCAATGAAATCATCCACTTCGAGGTCATTCAATCCCCGTACCAGGACCACGTTGATCTTGATCGGGTATAATCCCGCGTCAATGGAGGCTGTTATGCCAGCCTTCACCTTTTCCAGATCGCCGCCAGTCATTTGATAAAACACATCCGGCTTAAGGGAGTCGAGACTGATATTGACCCTATCCAAGCCCGCTTGCTTCAACTCCGCGGCATATTCTGCCAGCATTTGCGCGTTAGTCGTCAGAGAAATATCCCTGATTTTTGAATTGGCTCGAATTCCCGAAACAATTTGCACAATATCCCGCCGTAGAAGGGGTTCTCCTCCCGTAAGGCGTACTCGCGTAATGCCAAGATCCGCGCAAGCATAAACAATCCGAACCAGATCCCTGGCATTCAGCTCGACCTGCTTGGGACAGAGGTCTTCGCTAGCACGACAATATGTACAGCGCAAAGTGCAGCGCTCTGTGACAGAAAGCCGTAAATAGGATATTTCTCGTCCAAAATTGTCGAACATATCAGGATATTTCCTGTCTTACGAAGGTACCAGATTTTCCCCCGCTTTTGCTTTCCAGTCGTATCGATTTAATTTCCATGCTCCGGTCCACGGCTTTACACATATCATAAATCGTCAAAGCGGCTACACTCACCGCAGTTAATGCTTCCATTTCTGCGCCAGTCTGTCCGGTGGTTTTTACACGGGCAATTATAGCGATTTCCCTGTCTCCATCCGCCTCAATCCTGATATCAATCCCGCTCAGCGCTATCGGGTGGCAAAGGGGGATTAAGTCGCTCGTGCGTTTAGCTGCCATGATGCCAGCGATCCGCGAAACCGCAAAAACATCCCCCTTTGGCAGATTGCCTTCGGTGATCATTTTGAGCGTTTCAGCCTGCATAATAATCCGCGCAGAGGCTGTCGCTTCGCGGTCGGTCACAGATTTTCCGCTGATATCCACCATGTGGGCGTTACCGTGTTCATCCAAGTGGTTCAATTCCATTGAATAATTTCTCCTGGTTGGTCAAGCATATATCCGCCTAATTTTTCAAGACGGGCAGCAAATTCGTCACTTCGTAAGATCGTGATCAGACGCCGCACAGGTTCCATGGGCAAGGCGGATTCTGATATCAACAAGTCATATTCTTCCTGGCAGACCGGAATAAAGCCGAGACCGTAAATCCTGGCTGCGGAGAGGATACCCATGCCAGCATCCGCTGAACCCGCTGCAACTGCCGCTGCTACCGCGGTATGGGTCATTTCTTCGCGATCATAATTCAGGATAGCAGACGGGTCAATTCCTTGTTGCTTCAGCAGGTAATCAATCAGAACCCGGGTGCCGCTTCCCTTTTGCCGGTTTACATAGCGCAATCGGGGAAGGTCAGCAATACCTTCTACTCCCAGTGGATTGCCTGCTGCCACCATCAGACCCTGGGTCCTCTGGACGCAGCGCATCAACACCACACCGCCTTCAGGGAAAAACTTGCGGATGTAGGCGCGGTTATACTCGCCGCTGGCTTCATCCAGCAGGTGCACACCCCCGAGATGTGCCTCGCCGCGCTTGACCGCCATGATCCCGCCCATGCTGCCCACGTGCGAAGAAGCCACAAAACTATCAGACCAGGTCCGGCGCATGATGTCAATGACTTCGTCAATCAGAGGGTCGTGGCTGCCAGTGATGACCAATGTCTGCTCGATTTCCTTCATCGGGCGCATCAGCTCCACCCTCGCCTTCTCACCAGCCTCATAGCCTTCCACATTTTGCGGGACATGAATGATCCCATCGGCTTTCACAAACGAACTGACAACGCCAGCTCCGCGATTGAGCGGCACAGCCACAATCCTGCCCCCGACTTTTCCGAGCCGGGCACGAATGAATTCGAGGTATTTCAAGGATGAGACCAGCCGGCGGGAAATAGTTGCTTCCACAAATTCAGGCGCTCTGATCTGGCGACCGCTCATCATTCCCAGCACGGGTTTGATCAACTGCTCAAGCACCAGGATTCCGGAGACAGGATAGCCCGGAAGACCAATCAGGGGAATGACCTGCTCACCTACCGTAGTCATCCCAAGAATGGTTGGCTTCCCCGGTTTGATCGCCACGCCGTGCAGCACTACCGAACCGACGGTTTGGATCGCTTCTACCGAAAAGTCCTTCTGCCCTGCCGAAGATCCTGCATTGAGCAGCACCAGGTCGCACTCCGCGATTGCGGTTTTCAACCAGATGATGATTTCTTCGGATTTGTCGCTTACCACAGGGTAAACTTTGCTCTCGCAACCCCAGTCTTGCATCATGCCCGAGAAAATGGTCGAGTTAAATTCGATGATATCTCCCGGCTTGGGATTGGAACTTGGAGCGACGAGCTCATTGCCCGTAGGAATAATGCCCACGATCGGTTTGCGAATGACCGGCACTTCCATCACGCCCGATGCCAGGAGAGCGCCCAAAGCAGAGGGGCTGAGCTCGGTGAAACTGGGGACAACCATGTCGCCAGCGGCGATATCTTCCCCAATCTGGCGGACGTGCTGCCAGGGTGTGGCGGCGCCAAAAAGCTGCACCCCCTGCTCGGTTTCGATCACATCTTCGACCATCACCACGCAATCGCAGTCATCCGGCAGCGGATCACCGGTGTTGACCCACTTAAAGGAGTTTTCTGGCAGCGTCACCGGTCGGGTTTCGCTGGCGCCATAGGTCTGGCTGGCTTTCAGCGCGATGCCGTCCATGGCACAGGCGTTGTAGTGTGGGGCGCAGATGCGGGCGTAGACAGCTTCAGCCGTAATGCGTCCATCTGCCTCGCTCGTTGGAACGCGTTCCACGCGCGGTTTCAAACCTGCCTCACCAAGAGCTCTAAGAAAAAGCTCGCGCGCTTCTTCGAGGGGATAGTTAGATAAGTATGTAAATGCCATTTGACCTCACAATCGTGTAACCTTGACCAGGGCGCCTTTTGGCAGACCCTCCTGCTCCCGGGGAATGATGAAATAAGCGTTGGCGCGGGAAACCGTGCTGATCAACCCGGATTTGCTCGGGACCGGTTCCGCTTCGTTTCCCTCCAGGTGCACCAGGATGAACTCCTCCCTGCCGTGGTTTGATGACACTGCCCGGCTAAGCCTTGCCTCCACCTGCTCGGTTTCAACCTTGCCCCCCTGTAATGCTAGCAGGAGAGGCTTCACCAAATAATCAAAAATAAAGAAAGCAGCCACTGGATTTCCCGGCAAGCCAAACACAGCTTTGCCTTCTACCTCACCAATAATGGTAGGTTTGCCGGGCTTTACAGCCAAACCGTGGACCAACATCTCGCCCAGCTCAGTTACGATCCTGGGCATGTTGTCTTTCTCACCGACAGAGGTGCCGCCTGAAACTAGCAGAACATCCACATCCAAAATTAATGCCTTACAAGACTCTTTTAGGGCTTCGTAATCGTCTTCCACGATTCCCCTGCTGATCGCAATGCCATTAAACTTCTCAACAGCAGCCTTTAACATATCCGTGTTGACGTCCCTGATCTGCCCGGGTTTCAGGTTCTCGCCTGGCGGGATGAGTTCGTCGCCGGTGGAAATGATGCCCACCATGGGTCGGGAGAAAACTGGCACTTCGGTTTTACCAAGCGCAGCTAACGTGCCGATATCCGCTACTCCGAGTTTTCTACCAGATTTAAGGATTGCTTCACCCTGCTGTAAATCTTCGCCGCGCAAAATCAGGTTTGCCCCTGGCGCAACCGGCTTGTAGAATGCGAACTGGTCGCCCCCCAAATCCTCCGTGAACTCCAGCATGACCATTGAATCCGCATCCGGGGGCATCGCGCCGCCGGTTGGCACGTAGACGCAATTGCCAGGTGCCAACGGGATTTCGTAAGCAAGACCCATGATGGACTCGCCAGACTTTTCTAGAATCGCCGGGATCGAATCCGAGCAACCCCGCAAATCTGAACTCCGGACTGCGAAACCGTCCACCGTTGAGCGGTCAAAGGCCGGCACGTCCTCCTGGGCAATAGTTTCCTCGCCAAGGTACCTGCCGAGGGCTTTTTCCAGGCTGACATGTTCAATCCGACCGGTTTTGCTGCCAAATTTTTCAAGGACAAGACCCAAGGCGTCCGCAATCGGGATAACGTTAAGCATTTACACCTCTTTCAGTTAGATATTGCTGATGTATTGTAATCGCAAGAAGGTAAATGCTCAATAAATAAGCTTGTAAACGCTTGAATTTGCTCGAATGCTCACCTACGATCAAAAAATATTTCGCAGTTTTCAGGATCGGTTCGCAAGCTTGTAAGAATTGCGGCAGAATAATTCTCGCATAAAGCTTCCCTTATCAAATCCCGATCACCTGGCTTTAAGGTATCAGCATCAGCCTGGTTGAAAACTACGGCAGCTCTGCTTTTTGGGGGCATGCCCTTCAGTCCCCCTTGAGGATGGTTAAGCATCCTGATGATATGTTCCAGTTGGATCGGATACCCAAGAAATAAACCAGTCAATTCGCTGAATAGTTCTGGTCTGAAAACAAATTCTGCGTTGAGAGGTCTACCGATTGCGCTCAGCCCTACGACAACAATCACCAGGTCCACGTGGGATGGAATGACCGGCTCCCATTCTGCCGGCGCTTTGAGGGCTAAATGCCGGGCACCGTCTGCTTCAATCAGACAAGTGACCTTCTCCTGCTTGCAAACAGAGATCAACTGATCAGCCTGGCTACGGGATAACCCCAACCGTTTTTGATTGCGGTCATTTAGGGGGTTTGTAACAAGATTGATTTCCGCCCGCTTCAGGTTCTTCCCAAAGTCACTTACAAAATCGGAAAAAAGGATGTGCTCTGCTATTCCCTGCCCTTCCCCGCGCATCAGCTTTGTGGTCGTGGTCAGGCATACTGGTTTGCGCGCTGCGTCTGCCAGCGCAAACATCAGGCTGGTCTTACCCCCCGCTCCAACTATTGCGACTATATCCCCTTCACCTATGCGCAAAGCGTCAGTAATTTTCAATTCTATCCTTGCTTTTCGATTTCCCACAAGGCTTCTACTACCGCAGATCCGATTTTCCGGGCTTTATCCGAAACCGTGAAACAAACCGCACTCTCACAGGTCGGATCGACGTCTCCCAGCTTGTACCCTGCCTGAACTATCAATCCATCCCGCAACATCCCGCGCACAATTCCCTTGATTTGGCTGTTTATTGGCTCACCCTCGATTTCACCAATCTTTTGCCCAGCATCGACAATATCCCCGATTCTTACGAAAGCCTTGAAGAAACCGTCCCGGTGGGCATAAAACACTCTCTCCCGGCTGTATCCCAGTACATTTGCCGGTAGTCCCGTGTCGGGTTCAGGCCTGCCTTCGTGCAAGATTTTGCCCAGATTCGCACCCCGGTTGGTTTCTATCGCAACCCAGCAGTTCACTCCTCCAATGAAGCCCGGTCCCAAACCAATGACCCGCCACTCCCCCCCGAATTCGCCGGGTGTTTCGTGTTTTAGCATTCGACCATCTACAATCACGAGTGGCTCAAGGCTCTCACGGCATTTACAATCCGGATCCACCAAAACCGCAATCTCCCCTGCTGCAAGCGCATCCCAAGCCTGCGCTACGCTTTCCACCTTCCGCCCAACAATCCCCTCCACCTCGCAGCTTCCCTCATAAACTGCCTCGGCAAACGCGACGCTGCGCCTGACCACCAGGGGTTGCCCCAGTTCTGTGATTACGACCCCGTAGCCAGCTTCGTGCAAACAGACTGCGACCCCACTTGCCAGGTCACCGCCACCACGAATCAGGACAATTTTCTTTTGCATATATAAATTTTACCTGCTTCCTGCACTTTTCCCTCATACGAACATCTTGTTATCATGATGGACCTAGATACTTCTGCGTCTTATTTTCCAAGACTATCAACAAACCCAAAATTCGTCCTTGACCAATCTCACTTTAGTAGGTAGAATAAGCAGGTTAATGTAATTGTTAGTTTTATGAGGAGTTAAAGATGACCCCATTACCTAAAAGAAAACTGTCTTCCGGTCGCCGGGACCGCCGCCGCGCGCATGACGCTCTTAAAGCTCGCAACGGTATTGCCTGCCCAAATTGCGGTGAGCCTCGTCTGTCCCATCGTGTTTGCCCAAAGTGCGGTTTCTATCAGGGTAGAGAAGTTCTCACCACTGATAACGAATAATCACTGATATCCTGCCGACTATAGGCCAGGTAACCCTGGCCTTTTTTATTTCCGATAAGCGTCAAAAAATGCCAGAAGCTGCCTGGGGAGCATTCCATCGATCAGGATGCCATCCTCCTGGTGTTGAACATCCCTGACATGCCCTTTTTCGTGCATCAACGAAACCAGCCTGCCTTCCGAGTAAGGCAACTTGACCTTGACGTGCACAAATGTCAGGTAGGTTCCAACCGCGATTGCCTCAGCCAATTCGCTTAGCCCATCCCCTGTCAGCGCGCTGATCAAGACCGAATTCGGCTCGGCAATATCTTTCAGGTCGGCAATCTCGTCGGAACTTAGTAGGTCAGTTTTGTTGTAGACCGTCAGGATTGGGATCTCGGCTGCTCCAATCTCTTCCAGCGTCTCCAGCACAGTCAGCCTCTGCGACTGGGCGTTCTTGTGAGAGGCATCCACCATGTGGATCAGCAAATCCGCCTCAACAATTTCTTCCAGGGTCGCCCGGAAAGCAGCCACCAGGTAGGTTGGCAATTTGTGGATGAAGCCCACTGTGTCCGTCAGTAGAACGGTCTCACCAGCGGGCAATTCAAGCTGCCTTGTGGTTGGGTCGAGCGTGGCAAACAGCTGATCCGCAACGTAAATATCGGCTTTTGTGAGCTTGTTGAGCAGCGTGGACTTGCCAGCGTTGGTATAACCCACCAGCGCCACAACCGGGATGTTGGATTTTTTTCGTTGTTGGCGGTGCCGGCTGCGGTGCTCACGTACCTTGTCCAGTTCGTCTTCGAGCCTTGCGATTTTCTTCTTGATCTCGCGCCGATCGATTTCAAGTTGGGTCTCGCCAGGTCCGCGCAAGCCTACACCCCCCACTCCACCAGATCTGCCCGATGCCCCACCTGTCTGTCGGGCAAGGTGGGTCCAGGCGCCAGTCAGACGCGGCAAGAGGTAGCGATATTGCGCCAGCTCCACCTGCAGCATACCTTCCCGCGTGTTGGCGTGCTGCGCAAAGATGTCCAGGATCAAGGCTGTCCGGTCGATGACCCTCTTGCCCTCACCCAATTCCTCTTCGAGCTCACGTTGATGGCGTGGGGATAGTTCATCATCAAATAAGATGATCTTCGCGTCAAACTCATCAGCCAATAGCTTGACTTCCTCAAGTTTTCCTTTTCCTACATATGTGCGTGAGTTCGGTGATGACAAATTTTGGGTGACCTCTCCCACTATCGCAAGACCAGCAGTGTCAGCCAGGAGTGCAAGTTCCTGCAGGGAATCTTCGAGCGTAAACTTCGGATCCACCTCAGATCTGACATGTACCCCAACCATCAGGGCAGGTTCAGGTGCGGCTTCTGTGATAATTTGTTCGTTTGTTGATCTATTGTCGTTGTTTTTCAACCCAATCCTTTAATCTCCGCATTGCTTCATCAATCCGGTCCGTGGAAATCACGATCGAAATCCGGATGTATTCAGCGCCGCTGGGGCCATAAATCACTCCTGGTGTGATACTTACACCAGTATCCTGCAGCAGGTCGGCGCAAAACTTTACGGGGTCTGTAAAACCCTCAGGCAATTTTGCCCAGAGATACAGCGCTGCCTCTGGCAAATCCACTTCAAAGCCAGCATCAATCAAGCCTTCATAGACCACATCACGACGGGCTTCATAAATCTTGTTGCGCTTTTTCAGCCAAGCCTGGTCAGAGGTCAGGGCAACTACTGCCGCATCCTGGATGGGCGCAAAAATTGAAGAATCGATCTGGCTTTTATAATTCGCCAGCACGCAAATGATATCGGCGTTACCAACCGCCATGCCAATGCGCCAGCCTGCCATGTTGTAGGTTTTGGAAAGCGAGTTAAACTCCACCGTCACGTCCTTGGCGCCATCGACCTCAAGGATGCTGGGAGGGACGTAGTCGCCAAAAGCAAGGTCACAATAAGGAGCATCATGCGCGATAAGAATGTCATATTTGCGGGCATAATCAACTGCCCTGGCATAAAAATCAAGGTCCGCGGTAGCCCCGGTCGGATTATTTGGATAATTGAGCCACATGATTTTTGCTTTTCTGGCGACATCCTCAGGAATCGCATCAAAGTCCGGCAGGAAATTGTTTTTCTTCAGCAAAGGCATGAAATGATAATGCGCGCCTGCCAGCTCGGCACCAGCCAAATAGACCGGGTAAAAGGGATCAGGCAAAAGCACCATGTCACCCGGGTCGAGCAGAGTGTGGTTCAGGTTAAACAAGCCTTCCTTGGAGCCAATCAGACCCAAAGCCTCAGTCGCAGGGTCGATATCAACATTAAAACGGCGTTTGTAATAGGTGCTGACCGCTTTTAGATAAGCTGGTGTGCCGCCGGCTGGTGAGTAGCCGTGCTTCTTCGGATTTCTGGCTGATTCAACCAGCTTGTCAACAATGAAATCCGCGGGCGGCAGGTCAGGCGAGCCCATATCCAGCCGGATCACATCCACGCCGCGTTCATCCAGGTCTGCCAATACCTGCTTTAATGCTGCAAAAAAATATGGTTTGAGATGTGCTACAGGTGTTGAAGGATTGATCATTTCGCTTTGAAATCTTTCTCCTTTTTCTTTGATTATAAGCCACCCGCGCGGAAAATGGCTACTTTTCTCTACCTGATCGCCCGGACTGAGCCTTGATGAGCCAGCAGAATTTGAAAAGCTCTGGTATACTTCTTGCACAAACCAATCTGACAGATCTATTCCGTTTTGCGGAAGGTTAATTATGCTGATACTCCCAAGTCAACAGACGAACACCTCTATGTCGGCGCATTTGGCTCAAACAATGACCCTTCTGAGTCTTAGTCTGGGTGAACTCCAGCAAAAAATTGACTCGGAACTCGCTTCAAATCCCGCCCTGGAATTAGTAGAGGAGCGCATTTGCCCTATGTGCAAGCGCCCACTTCCGCCTCGGGGATCATGCCCGATCTGCAGCCAGCCAGCCTCTTCCGAGTCGCAGGACCCAATCGTCTTCATTTCCCCACGCGAAGATTTTTACACTGGTTCAGCCTCCAGCACCGGCGAGGTACCCGATGAACCTTTCGTCTCAGAATCGATCGATCTCCCCAGTTACGTTCTGCGCCAGGCATCGGCTGATCTTCCCACTGAGGATCGTCTGATAGCAGCCTACATCCTCACCCACCTTGATGAGGATGGCTTCCTCACGACCACAGCCCTTGAGGTTGCCCGCTACCACCATCGCTTGCCGTCGGAAATCACAGCCCTGATCGAAAAGCTCAAACGTTGTGACCCGATTGGCGTCTGTTCAGCCAACCCGACCGAGGCCATGCTGGTACAGGTTGAGGTGTTGTCTGAAACTATGAATGTACCTCCACTGACGCGTGAGGTGGTGGCAAACTACCTTCACCAGATGAGTCAGCACCATTATCCCGAAATTGCCCGTGCATTGGGAACAAGCTCGCAGCAGATCCAGAAAATTGCGGCCTTCATCAGCGAGAATCTCAACCCATTTCCAGCGCGTGCCCACTGGGGAGACGTGCGTAATCCTAATAGCACCGACTCGCAGGTCTTTCACCAGCCTGACATTCTCATTTATCACCTCAATGAAAACCCTGCTAATCCTTTGGTTGTTGAAATCATCCTTCCCATCCGAGGCACTCTGCGAGTAAACCCGCTCTTCAAATCTTCCCTAAAACAAGTGGAGCAGGACAAAACAGAGGAATGGCGTGGGGATATCGAAAAAGCAAATCTGTTGATCAAATGCATCCAACAGCGTTCAAACGCAATAAAGCTGCTGCTTGAGAAGCTGGTATTGATCCAAAAAGATTACATCCTGCAAGGTGATCTGGAGATGAAGCCGCTAACACGCGCTGAAATTGCGACCATGCTCGACATGCACGAATCCACTATCTCGCGCGCTGTTTCCAGCAAAACAATTCAGCTTCCAAACAAAAAAATCGTTCCCCTTTCAATATTCTTTGACCGCAGCTTGTCTCATCGCACTTTGATCAAGCAGATTATCGAAAATGAAGATCATCCTCTGAGCGACTCCGAAATCCAGCGTTTGCTCAAAGAGCAAGGAATCCAAATTGCCCGCCGCACGGTCGCCAAATACCGCTCAATGGAAGGCATCTTGCCCGGCAATTTACGCCAAGTCAAGACCAAGTAGCATGGTCCCTGCATCACTCGACCAACACAGCGCAAAAACACCAGGTGATTTTCACCAGGATTTCACGCTGTTGGACCGGTCTCTGATCCTGGAGTTAATTCCTGCAGCCGCGCTGGTCTACCGGCGCATGGATGACAAAATTCTCAGTGCCAATCGCAAATTCTTCGATCTGACTGGCTTTTCATTCGACGCACTCAAGGAACTATCACTCTACACGCTGATTCCAGGCGACCCTGACACAAACCCGACCGGAGACCAAAGCCGCCCCGTGCGTATGCAAATTGCAAGCGGCGACATGATCCTTGCCACTATGCGCATCCTTTCCATCAGTCTTACCAACCAGGTGGTCGTGCTGACTTTTTCTCCCCCTGGTTCCGAACTCGATATTCGGCGGGACTTGCTGGAACAAGAATATCGCTTCGACAACTTTTCGCTTCTGACCACGCTGGGCAGCCAATATTCCTCGCAAGCGGTCTTTCAAACTGCAGGTCAGATTCTGCATCGGATGCTAAGCCCCAGGCTGATTATTTCTTATCGCGTCAACCCGCGCGACGAGAAACAGCTTCAGCTTCACACTTCATCCCCCCAAACAGAGGCTTTCCCTCCGAATTTGGATGTAGAATTGCTTGATGGTATGCCGGCTTTGCAGCTCTGGAAATTGACCCGCCAACCTCAAAACGCGCTGCAGGAAATTGCATTGATGGAAGGCTACCATTACCTGCTAACACTTCCCCTATACCACAACAACACAACCCAGGGGTTGATGTTAGCTGCTGGCGAGACGCCCCACCCCGATGATGACACACTGCGCTACCTGGCGCTGATGTCTGCCCATGCGGCTTCTGCGATTCAGGGTCTGAACAGCCTTGAGAGCGCGCAACGCACGCTCACGAATGTCAGGCACGTTGTCCAGATCCAGCATGCCATCACCGACAATCTCGAGGAAGGCGTCATCATCCTCACTCCGGACCTGCGTATCGCTGAAATGAATCCTGCGGCTGAGTTTTTGCTTGGATATGCCAGCAAGGAAGTCTTCCGCCAGAAAGCGGATATGGTTCTGATTGGCAACGAGACCCTCTCCACGCTTTACAAATCCGCCCAACAAGGTATCAGCACTCTGGTGGGAAATAATCTCAGCCTCAACAACCGTTCTGGCGGCTCTTTCATGGCACAGGTGCTGTGCATACCAGTGGTCGAAAAAGTAAAAGTCCGCAGTATCGTCTTGATCCTGCGGGATGTCAGCCAAACCGAACAGATCCGGGCTCATTCCCAGCAGCTTGAACAGCGGGCATTTTTGGGTGAGGTCTCTGCGATCTTCGCGCACGAAGTGAAAAACCCGATCAACAGCATTTCCACGGGATTGCAGTTAATGGGGCTCACCATGAAGCCGGATGATCCTTATGCGGACCTGGTCTCACGCCTGCAGAATGACTGCCTGCGCCTGACCCACTTAATGGATTCAACCCTTACTTTTTCCAAACCGGTGGAATACAATTTTGCTCCAGTCGACCTCGCCAGCCTGATCAATTCCATCCTGGAGCGCTGGGCGCCGAGGATGTACCGCTTGAATATCAGTTACAATCTTGAGCAGCAGCCTGACAAGCCCATGGTGATGGCAGATGCCCGCGCAATTGAACAGGTTTTTGTAAATCTGATCAGCAACGCTATTCAGGCGATGGAAAATGAAGGCGGCAGCCTGAATATTAAAATTCGTCCGGCTCAGCCAGAAACCAATCCTCCGCAGTATGAGATCATCGTGGCTGATTCAGGACCCGGCATTCCGGAGGATCTTATTAAACACGTTTTCGAGCCATTCCTGACAACCAAAGCAAAGGGTACAGGTTTGGGTTTGGCTATTTCGCGCCGCATTGTGACGGCACATAAGGGAAATATCTATGTGGAGAGTTTTCCAGGAGGAACCATGTTCCATGTCCTCCTCTTGCAAGCGACATAAGGAGTTTTATGGCAGCAACAGTTTTAGTCGTTGATGATGAAGAAACCGCCCGCATGGTCGTTTCTGAATTTTTACGTTCAAAAGGCTACGAAGTCCTCGAAGCTGGCACTTTGGCAGATGCCCGTGCTGTCATCTCGAAGGGTGTCGCAGACATCATCATCCTCGACGTGCGCCTTCCAGACGGTTACGGTCCCCACCTGCTGACAGAAACATCACGCCTACCCCTGCGCCCCCAAGTGATTATCGTCACTGCCCATGGCGAGGTCTCGATGGCAGTCGAAGCCATGAAAAATGGCGCGCAGGACTTCATGCAAAAACCTCTCGACTTGCTCGAGATGGAAAAATCGGTCAATCGTGCGGCTGAGGTCATATCCATGCGCCGGGAGCTGGCGCATTTTCGCAGCAACAAGGGCAACCTGGATGAATTCATAGTTGGCGAGACGCCTGAGATGAAACACATCCTTGAGCTGGCAGGTCGTGCTTCGGAATCTTCAGTTTCGGTTCTGATCACTGGACCCACCGGCACTGGCAAAGAAGTGCTCGCGCAATATATCCACCGCAATGGACCCCGTTCAAGTAAACCCTTCATCGACATCAACTGCCCTGCTATCCAACCGACCATGTTCGAATCCGAACTCTTTGGGCATGAAGCAGGCTCCTTTACCGGCGCGACCAGCAAACGAAATGGCTTGATGGAAATCGCTGACGGAGGCATTCTTTTCCTCGATGAAATTTCTTCCATGCCGGTGGACCTCCAGGCGAAGTTCTTACGAGCCCTTGAAGAACGCGCTTTCAGGCGGGTTGGTGGCACCAATTTGATCCGTGTGGACGTCCAGGTGATTGCCGCCTCGAACCGCGACCTCAAGGAAATGATCGCTCGGCACGAATTCAGGCAGGACCTTTATTACCGCCTGAAAGTTGTCGACCTGGACTTGCCCCCACTGGCAGAACGCCGCCAGGATATCCCCGACTTGGTGGGCTACATGGTCCGGAAGTTCAACAAACGCCTGGGCAACAACATCCTGGATGTCTCACCTGCGGCAATGCAAGCCTTGATTGACTACGATTGGCCGGGCAACATCCGGGAGTTAAGCAACGCCATCGAACGCGCGATTGTGTTCTGCGACGAGCCCACAATTGACCTCAACCATTTGCCAAAAGACATCACCAGATAACCACTCTTAGGGGTCAGGCTGGCAAGCTTGGCATAGTAGTTGCAACATATCCTCCGATAAGTATTTTCATCGGAGGTTATTTATGCAAACTAATGGAGATCAGGTCCTATTAATAGTTTCAGTGGTGCTCTTTGCGCTGGGGTTTCTATGTCTGATTCTAAGCATCGTCATCCTGGCAAAACAGTCGCTCGGTCGCGGCATTCAAAGTATCGCTGAATCGACAACGAAACTGGCTGAGAAAGGGATTACCGAAGGAGTATCCGGGCTGGTAGGGAACGCTTCTCTTCTCATCAGCTCTCTCAATGACCTTGCCAAATCAAACACCGGCATTGGCATTTTCTTTGTCTTCCTGAGCCTGGTCCTGTTTGCCGGCGCGTATTACATGCTTAAGCCCTTTATTGGAGCCATGCCCTAACCTTCATGAAAGGAGTGAAAATGTCGATTGAGAAATTGCTTGATCAGATTCGGGTCCGCTTTGATGCGCAAACTGCACGCGCAATAGTCAGCGCTTTTCGTGCTGAACCGCTTGCGTGGCATTTCCTTGAAAGCACGCCCGACCTGGAAGAATGGCTCACCTTTGCTTCCGATGACTTGTCCCGGTGGCAGCCTGGCGTTCTTGCGCTTTTCTCTCTCGACCCCACCTTACCCGAGCAGGATCTGACCGATCTCGAAATCAACCTTCCAGCCGAACTGAATGACCGGGTCGCAAATAGCTTTGAAATGACCCGTCTCACCGGTCTCGAACCGACCAACCTGCCAGACGCAGCCTTGCTTGCCCTCCATCTGCGCGAATTCCGCCGCAAAGAAGGCTCGTGGGATGCCCTTTCCGGCGACCTGCTTTCTGGGAAGGGTCGTCTGCCGGTTTGGAGGACAGCTTTTGCTGTCCTTCCCCAACTGGTACCAGACTTTGAAACTGCTGTGGACAGCCTGGTTACGTCACTCTCACCAAGCCATGCTGAAGCCCTGGGTGGTTTAATTGTTCACCAGGTAGCTGTCAGCCCTGCCGATGAAAGTACCCGTTATCAAACCTATCGCCGCAGGCTTGAAAAAGCTCCAGTAAACCTCCAGATTTCCACGCTCCGCGCCATGCGCAGATTTGAAGACGAATCGCTCATCAAACTCCTTGCCAACAGTTTTTTGGCTCAAGCGCAAACACCCAACTCAGATTCTGGCAAAAAACCAGCTCAATCAGAGGTTGAGGCTTTCCGTCAGCAGGCTGTTCTCAATCAGATCGCCGGTCAGCCTGCGCAAGCCTCCCGCGCGATTGACCATGCTTTCAACGCTCTGAACCGTCAGCAAGCCGAAATCCTGCGCGATCTCGCTTTTGAACTCGAAGCCTCCAACCCCGAAGAAGCCCGCAAAACCTGGGAAGAGATTCTGCGTCTCCAGCCCGACAACCCCACCTACAAAAAAGAATACGCGGAATTCCTGATCGCAAATGATGACCCGGATTATGGCTATGAAATCCTTTCGGAAATTCCGGATGATGCCACCAGAGCCCTTTACGCTTTGCGCTATCCGGTCATTGGTGCAGCCATCACCGAAGGTACCCATTCGCTGGATAAGGCACTCGAAAAGAAAACCCTCCAAACCACGAAGTCCCGCTTTTCCTCTGAGTCAGATAATCTCAAGGCTGCCCGTTACGCTTTTGAAAACAAAAAGTATCAAACTGCCAGTAATTTCATCCGCAAAGCACTAATTGAGAACCCTAATGATCTGGAGATCATAAAACTCTCCGGTCAGATCGATCGCCATCTGGCAAATATCGACGAAGCGATTGAATCCAGCGCTCTTCTGGCGTTGTTCGAACCCCAAAATCAAGCCAACCAAAAGGATCTCGCCTCCCTTTATCTCCAATCCCAACAGCCTGAAAATGCCCTGCGGATTTACCAGGATCTGATCCAGGCTTCGAATCAGCCCTCGCGCACCGATCTGCTCAACTTCGCAGAGATCTCGATCAAGGCTGCTCAAGCCGAAAAAGCAATTCCAATTGCCCAGGCTTTCCTCAAGCAGGACCAGTTTGATGGGGAAGCATTGGTTTTGCTCTGCAATGCCCTGATAGCTGCAGGCAGAAATGGTGAAGCTATTCAGATTCTTGAAAAAGCGTCAGCCGTTGCCCCCGAAAAGCCTGCAAGTTGGCTTTCGCTCGCGCGGATCTGGACCAGCCTGGGGCAGGAAGATAAAGCCATGCAAGCCCTGCGCAAGGCTAAAGCTGCCTTGCCGGATGACCCTGAAATTCTAAGTGCTCTCGGAGCGCTCTACCTCGCGAACGATCAGCCCACTGAAGCTATCAGTGTTCTCAGGCAGGCTTTTCAGCTCGACCCATCCAGCACTTCTGTTCGAAAATCACTGGCACAGGCTTACCTGACACATGGCTATATCGATGAAGCCTGGACGACGATTGCCCCCCTTGAAGCCGATTACACCTCCGACCCGGAGTTGTCATCTGTTTTGGGGCAGACGCTGGCTGCCATGGGAGACCTGAATGGTGCCCGCCCTGTGCTGCGTTTTGCCTGGCAGGCTAACCGCACCGATGCTGCCTTAAAATCCTACGCGGAGTTATTGATCAAAAGCTACAGCCAGGGCGTTAAGGCTGGGGGTCAGGAACTAAAAGAGATGTCCCAGTTGCTCTCTATTATGGAAGAGCGCCAGCAGGAACGGGACGGACTGTTTGACATGCGTCTCTTGCAGGCAGATCTGAAGGCAAGCCTTGGCATGCACGACGCTGCCTACCAGGACTACCTCCAACTGCTTGACTACCCGGAGGCAAGATCTCCCCGCTCTTATCATCACCTCCAGTTCCAGACCGGAAAGACCGCCCTCGCCTTGGGGCTGACAGATATCAGCCTGGCATCACTGCAGGAAGCAGTTCTGACTGATCCGGATGACCTCCCCAGCCGACATGTGCTTGCCAAAGCATACATGCAAGCCAATCTGGAGGATGAAGGTTTTGCAGCCGCGCGTTCTGCCATGCAAATCGCTCCAACTGAGATTGAAAACGTACTTTGGTACAGCGATTTTATGAGCGAGCACAACAATGCCCGCGAGGCAATCCAGGTGCTAAAAGACACCATCCACCTCAGACCGGACGACAAAGCCCTCTACCTGACACTTGCGCGCACCTATGTCAATTTGAATCAGATCGACGAAACCAAAGAAACCCTCAATCGGATGCTTGAGCTTGAGGATATTGAAACTGAGGAATATGTCAATGTGGCGAATCTCTATCTCCACATGGATCAACCCGACGAAGCCTCACTCATCATTAAAAAGGCTATTTCAGATAATCCATTCCCGGATTTCGCTGAGAGCTGTGACCTGGTTTATTCAGTGCTCAAGCTCGGTGATGCTGCAGCTGCTCTTCAGTTAGTAAACGATCTCGAGCCTGCCCTCCAAACCAACCTTGCTTACCCATTACTCAAATCCGACGTGCTAGCAGCCAACCGGCAATTCCTCCCAGCCCTCGAAACCCTCGAAGACATCCTCAACAAATTGGAGTTTGCTCCGGAGATGCTTGGCAGTGTGGCTGGTGATGCGGCAGAACAGGACCTTGACTACCCTGCCTACAATCGCGCAGGACTATACTACCGGGCGGCTCAGCTTGAAAGAATGGTCGGAAATCTGCTCGTCTCTCAAAAACACGCGGCTCTGGGGCTGAACGCTGAGCCCGGCAACGAGCCTGCCTTCCTGCTCCAGCTCGAACTCGCCCTGGCAATCAGCCAATCTGAGAGCCTATCCAACGCGCTTGATTTCCTCAACACCCAGGAAACCCGCACTCATACAGCCACCGCAACTGCAACCATCCTCGCCCTCGATGCGGTTTTACATGATGATCTCCCCAAGGCACGCTTACTTTGGGAGCACTTCCTCTCTGATAAAGCCCACTCACCGACAGCCAAAGCGCTTGAAAGCTTGTTTGCGCATCAGAGCGGGAATGCGAGATCAGGCTCCGCCCTATTAACGGAAGCAGTGGAGTTGCTCGACGAGCTCGAGAGCCGCCTGAAAGTTCAGTCTTTCGACATCGCGCGGCATTTCAATTGGATTTGGCACGCGCTGGCTGTCGCAAAAGCCGCCTGGGAACAGTCAGACTGGAATATGGCTGACCGTCTCCTCGCAGCCGCGCTTTCTGTCGTCAAAATTAATCCCATCGCCAATAAGCTCCTGGCAGAATACCTAACAGATAAGATCAGGCAGACGAATAACGCCCACTTCTTGCACCTGCTCAACCATGCTCCATCAGCCTTTGATCCACAGCGTTCGGATTACGACTTAATCGAAGAACAAATCTCGATTGCCGGCCGTGCCATCGCCCCAGCAGAACTGCTGCCAACCCTGAAAATCAATCAGGCGCTCAAGAACGGTCATTGGGCAGAGGAAAACGATTTGCACAAGCTGATCACCAACGGCAAACAAGCTGCCCAGGTCCTTTCTGTGCTGGTGGACGAGACTTCCATCTCTGACATCCTTTCAGGTTTCAGCAAGGACGCAGACGTCAACTTCCAGCAGGCAATCCAAAGCCTCCATACAGAACCCGGGACGTCTGCCGTTATTGCCTCAAAACTGCTCGAATCACAGCCTGAAAATCCAGTTCTGCATGTTCTCTACGCAATTGCCACCAAGAATGAACCCCTTTTGGCTGCCGAATCGCTGGAGAACGCCCTGGCTATCTGGCCGGATGAACCCGACTGGCATGCCATGGCGGCGACGATGCACCAGGATGCCGGGCAATACCCCCAGGCTGCCAAACACCTCGAAGAAGCCATCCGCATCGCCCCTAAAGATGCCCAATACTGGCAAATGCTCGGGGATGTGAAACTGCTGGAGAAGGATTATCACGCTGCCAAAGACTACTTTGGAAAGGCGACGGATCTCTTCCCATCCAATCCAGAGGCACTCCACTCGCTCGCGATCATCAACCAACAGCTCGGCGAGCACCAGATCGCCATTCAGTGCCTGCGAAAAGCCAGTCAGCTCGACCCGGGAAACATCCTCTATGAAGAAGGCATCGCACAGTCACTGCTCGCCAGGCAGGAACTTTCGGACGCCATCCAGCAGGCTGACGCGATCCTAAAGACCGACCCAAAGAATGAAACCGCCTGGCAGGTGAAGGTCAAGGCGCTGCTCAAGGGTAACAAGCCAGAGGAAGCTCGGCAGACGATCCATTTTGCCCTCGCGGTTGTGGAAGACCCCGTCCCCTTTGAACTGCAAAAAATCGACCTTGACAATGCCCGTAATCCTCAGCAAGCAGTCCTGACATCGCAAAAAATTGCTGAAAATTATCCGGAAAATGTGGCTGTTCTGAATAATCTCGCCCAAAAACAAATTCAAATTGGCGAATATGAGAAAGCGGAAAAGACACTTCAGCGCAGTTTGGTCCTGGACCAGTTCAACCCTGAAACTTTGGTTGCCCTTGGCATGGTGGACCGCGTGCGCGGTAATCTAGACCAGGCGCTGGCGCACCTCGCCCAAGCGATTGAACTGCAGCCAGGACTGATGGAAGCCTATCTCGAGATGGGACTCACCTACCAGGATCGCCGCGAAGTCAGCAGTGCCATCCAGACCTACCACAAAGCTATTGCCATGGTCAGTAACGATCCCAGGCCCTACCTGCAGGCTGCCGCTGCTTACAAAGAAAGCCGCGACTACCGCAATGCCGAATTCATGCTGCGCCAGGCATCCCAGCTTTCTCCATCAGACCAGAACATCCGCCGGCAGCTTGCCGCGGTTGTCGCACTAAATATTGTCAATAACCTCCAGGAGACTCCTAAAAGATGAGACCTTACAACGTCCGCAAAAGTGATGAAGTGCTGGTCGTCAGGCGCGGAAAGTTCCTGACTCTGCTTCAGACCGCACTGAGCAACCGCGAATTCCAGTTTGCCCGCCAGGCTTCCTTGATCTGGTTGGCCAGTTACCCAGGCGATCTACTGATCAGTTTTATCTATGCTTCAGTGCTGGCAGAGCTTGGCGATACCGAAATGGCAATCAAGAACCTGGGCAAGCTCCTGGCTTACGATCCCGAGTTCGTGGAGGCTGCCAGCCTGCTGGATCGTCTCACTGGTGAAAGCAGTCGCGATACCCACGCCAACGTGTTGTACTTGCAGCGCGGCGCGTCAAAATCAAAATCTCCAACCGCCTGGCTGGACGGACTGATTGCTGCCCGGAACGCTTGGGAAAGCGGTGATCTTAGCGGCGCGGAAAAAGCGATCCTCGAATCCCTGGCGCACAACCCCCGTTCACCCTTACCCGCGGCTTTCCACATGCAGATCATCCACAAAACCGGCAACACCACTCTGCTCGAAACCCTCGCGGGCATTTACAGCAGCCGCTGGTCTGATTGCGTCCAGATCAAGGTCCTCTCAGCGATTGCCGATATGCAGCAGGGCAACGATACTACTGGTGTCGAAAAAATGCACTGGTGTGCCGCGCATGATGTCAGCGGACAGGTCATCAACCGCCTGCTGGGTCCCAATCACACCTATAAACCTCTCTGGCCGGAAGACCTCAAGGTCTATCTCGATCTGCCCGTTCCAGCATCTGTCGCAGCCGATTTGGGATGGAATGTGCTCTCAAACGCGGATTTCATCACCCCTGATGCCGCCGGCAAGCAAACTCCACCGCAGACTGCGGAAGAAATAATTGATGAAGACCCCACCCTGGCACTTCATTTGCCAGATTATTTGGTTGACGAATTGGCTGAATCTGGGGACGTGGATTATTCCGAAATCCCAACCAGCTCATTCTTCCTGCAGGACATCGCCACGCCCCCACTCCCTGCCGGGCACACCAATGAAGTTCCTGCCGTTCATACCTCCAATGTGGTCAAGACTGCGCCGATTTCCGAGGAGTCACAGGCTACTGTCATCGCGATGACCGAAATTCAAACTGAGTTTGAAAAAGTCGCCCGGAAAATCAACAAATCCGAGCTGCTCAATACGGACGGGCGTTTTCCCAGCTATGTGATCTTGACATCACGCGGGAATCTCGAGAAAAAGTACGGCGCGAACACCGCTGATGTCGTGATCGAGTCGATGCGCAAGCTGTGTCTCAACATCGTAGACCTTCCGGGCTGGAACAGCCTGGTTTACGTCCCGGATGATGAAACCAGCGCTCGCGAACAGGGTCTGGACCCCATCCAGGCGAGCGATGCCTGGAAAATCAAGCTTTCTCTCACCGATCTGGATGCCAAACTTGCTTCCCGTGGGGAGATGATTGGCGCGCTGTTGATCATCGGCGGCAATGACATCGTTCCTTTCCACATACTGCCAAACCCCACCGATGATTCCGACGTCAATATTCCCTCGGATAATCCTTACGCCACGCTCGATGAGAATTACTTCATCCAGCAGTGGCCTGTGGGTCGTATCCCGGACGAAGCCGGCAGTGACGCGGGTTATCTGCTCGAGCAGTTACGCTTCCTGACCAAAGAGTACGAACTGAAGGTCAAGTCAAAAAAGAGTATTTCAACAAACATCCTGGCAAATCTGCTGCGCAGCCTGGCTGAGCGATTTCAGAGCTTTAACGTTCGGTTTCAAAAACCCGACAACATCGGCTGTACTGCTGAGGTTTGGAAACCAGCTTCGTCAGAGGTTTTCGCAATAATTGACCGTTCGGACCGCCTCTTGAGCTCTCCACCGACCACCACCAACAACCTGCTCAACGGGCAGATACCCGACCCCAAATTCGCCTACTTCAACCTTCACGGGCTCAAGGATTCCCCCGAATGGTACGGTCAGCGCGACCTTGCCAAACCTTCAGGCGATCCTGAATATCCCGTGGCAATGGAGCCCACCAACTTCAGCACCAAGACATCCTCCCCGGAGATTGTGTTGAGCGAGGCTTGCTACGGCGCCAACATCCTGGATAAGAAGGTCAACGAAGCTATCTCGCTCAACTTCCTTGCCTGCGGCACTCGTGCATTTGTAGGCTCTACCTGCATCGCCTATGGCTCCGTAAGCAAAAGTCTGGTGGCTGCAGACTTGCTCGCCTACCACTTCTGGACTCACATCAAAGCCGAAGTTGCAGTTGGTTACGCCCTGATGCGAGCCAAGCTCGCCCTGGCAAAAAAGATGACCGAGGATCAGGGATACCTGGATGGTGAAGACCAAAAAACCATCCTTTCGTTTGTGCTCTACGGCGACCCGTTAGCCTCCAGCATGAACATCAAAGAAGTTACCAAACCCGCCATCCGTCCGACCACGACTCCGGAGTTGAAGACCATCAGCGACTCACGTGAGGAGCTGATCGTGGCAGCCAATGAGATGCCGGATGAGATCCTGGAAAAGGTCAGGAAGGTCATCAGCAGTTACCTGCCCGGTCTGGATGATGCCACCGTCTCCCTCAATCCGCAGTTAACCAACTTCACGCTCGACCCAGCCATGGTTCAAGCCCATCGGGAAAAATTCGATTATGTCAGCCAAAGCCAGCGCTATGTGGTCACGTTGAAGAAGAGCTACGAATACCGCCAGCACAACCACAACCACTTCGCCCGCGTGACCTTCAACCAAAAAGGCGAGATGTTGAAGTTGAGCACTTCGAGGTAGATTTAATTTTTGTAGATACCATCTTGATTGTCAAGGGCGGAATGCGCCTCGTTTGCGCACTCCGCCGATTAATTCACGTTGTCGGAGTGAGCCTGCACCACGCTCAGGTCATATCACTGTTTTGAGGCAGGCTCATTCCGACCTACGAAATATTTGGATCATTCACCATAAGAATTATTCTTGTCTTCAAATTTTGTGGAATCGATCTTCCTTATGCTGGGATCAACATTGAAATACTGACCGAAGCTTGACCAAGCCCAATCGCCATAATCCTCAACATAACCATGTTTCACAGGGTTGTAATGAATGTATTCAAAATGATGCAGTAGGTCCTCTTCATCACGAATGGTATGTTCCCAGAATCGATCCTGCCAAAAAATCAATTCGGGTTTTCCGAGCAGCTCACGTATATCCATTGTTGTGATGCGTTTTATGTTTCGTAATATTTGAGAAAATGATCTGTCATCTATTGGTAGAGAGATGAGGAGATGTAAGTGATCAAAAAGAATACAATATGCAATCAGGTCAAATGGTTTGCGTATCTTCGTTTGCTGAATGGCTTTCAGCAAAATATCGACTGAAGCCTCATCCGAGAAAAATGGTTTCCGGTTATGTGTTACGAGGGTAAAGAAATATGTGCCACCATAGACTTGATTTCGTATGTAGTTGGGCATGATTAAAGTTTATCATCCGAACGTAATTAACAGGTCACAATGGCATTCTATTTGCTTGGTTGCCAAATTTTTTCGTAGGGCGGAATGCGCCTCGTTTGCGCACTCCGCCATTCGACTGCACTGTATGCAAAAGTATTGAGCAGATAGCCATTGTTTGCTATCCTGCACAGGTGGGTTGGGTCATCGTGAACGATGTGATGTGCGATTGTATCGTGTCCTCAATTCGCCATTGACGGTCTTGGTAGGGCGGAATACGCCTCGTTTGCGCACTCCGCCGAAAATCTGAATGTCGGAGTGAGCCTGCTCCACACTCAGGTCAAATCACTGTTTTTAGGCAGGCTTATGCCGACCTGCAATTCACCAAAGATCTTTTCAATCCCTATCCTTATAACGATGTATTCTCCTCCGATTGACAAATATCACGATCATCATATTCCATTATTAAATTTCCCGCTTCATAATTATTCATTACGTCCTGCAAGTTCACTCTCTTACTAAAGTGGATTAATTACTGACACAATCAGCAGTTTAAGTTATACTTGTTTACTGTGAGTTACCTGAACCACATCTTATTAAACATGTCAAAGATGTTCATCAATTTCTTCCGACTTGACCACATACAGGAGTAAGCATGCACGGATATAGTGGAAAAATCCTTCATATTGACCTGAAAACCAAGAAAAACTGGGTCGAAACTAAACCCGAGGAATGGTACAAAATCTACATCGGCGGGGTCTCGATGGCTTCGCGTCTGCTCTGGGAAAACATCGTCCCCGGCTGCGACCCACTCGACGACGGCAATCCGATTTGCTTCGCCAATGGCATTTTCACTGGTACGCCAGTGCCAGTAGGAGCCAAATTCGGACTGGCATCCAAATCACCGCTCACTGGTTTCATCGGCGATAGTCTCTCCGGCAGTTGGTTTTCCATTGCGCTGAAACGCGCTGGTTGGGATGGCATGGTGCTGCATAACAGTTGTGACAAATGGACGCAGCTTTTTATCGATGATGATCGTGTGCAATTCAACGATGCCACCTACCTGCTCGGCAAAGGCACGTACGAAACCGAAGAAGCTATCCGCGTAAAACTTGGCGACGAACAGATCCGCTCCTGCACCATTGGTCCTTGTGGTGAGAATTTGGTACGTTATGCAAACGTCACTAATGATGGCCGCCAGGCTGGGCGAACCGGTCACGGCATGATCTGGGGACACAAGAAACTTAAAGCGGTTTCTGTGCGGGGTACACACGGTGTAACAGTCTATGACCCCAAAACTCTCAACCAGCTTTCTTACGATATTTCCAAGAGCGCGCAGGGTCCATATACCGAAAAGTACCGCGTGTACGGCACTTCCACCGGCTTGCTGTCCAACAACAAAATGGGCGTCTTACCTACTCGCAACTTCCAGGAAGGCGTTTTTGAAGATGCTGAACTGGTCAGCGGTGAATACCTGGATAAACACCACAAGGTCAAGATAATTGCCTGTGCCCAATGCCCCATCGCTTGCGAGCAGATGTCCATGGTTAAAACCGGACCTTTTGCTGGGGCAATGACAGGTATCGAATACGAAAGTCTCTTTGCCAACAGCTCCAACCTCGGAATCTCAGATATTCGAGCTGCCATCAAACTAATCACTATTTCTGATCAGGACGGCATGGACAGCATCACAATGGGAGTTACCATCGGTTGGGCTATGGAATGCTACGAGAAGGGCATTCTTAAGAAGGAAGACTTTGCCAGCAAAGCTCACCCCGAAGGGCTCGAATTAAACTTCGGCAATGGAGAAGCAGCTGTAGCTGTAGCCGAAATGATCCGCGACCAGGAAGGCATTGGAAAACTACTTGCCCAGGGAACCCGTATCGCCAGTAAAACCATCGACGAGGAACGCGGCACCGAGACCTACAAATGGGCTGTAAACACGAAAGGTCTTGAAGCTGCCGGTTACGATGCGCGTGCGCTCAAGACATTTGCTGTCGGGCTTGCCACTGGTACCCGCGGCGGCTGCCACAACCGCTCTGCCGCTTATGATCCGGATATGAAGGGCGAAACCAACCGCCTGACTGTCGATGAAACCCGCGGTCGCGTTGCTGCCGACTCGGAAGAATACGCTGCCGTCTACGACACATTGCCCCTCTGTAAGTTCATCCGGCGTTGTTTCACCGGCAAAGCAGACCGTGCTGGCGCCTGGCCTGCCATCGCCAACCTGATCAATGCAACCACTGGCTGGAACTTTGGCTACGATGAAGTTGACTTGATCGGTGTGCGCGCTTGCACCATCAAGAAAGCCTTCAATATTCGTGAGGGTTGGACTGAAAAAGATGATGACCTGCCCTGGCGCTGGAAACACGATCCCTTCACCAAAGGTCCCAGCGCAGGCGTAGTGGTGACAGATGAAGAGCTCGAATACATGAAAAAACTATATTACCAAGCCAAAGGCTGGACCGAAGAAGGTTTGATCCCCAAAGAACTTTTGATCAAGCTCGGCATGCCTGATGTGGCAGAACAAATCGGAGTTTAACGAGGAGCTTATGGCAACCAGTACTTCAAAATATGCTTATATTGATTGCGATCCTAACCTGTGCGTAGGCTGTCAACTTTGCGAATACATGTGTGCATTCACAAAAACCGGGGAATACAACTCCTATCGCAGCCGCATCCGCACCGTCCGCGTGGATGAAGTCCTCATCACCGCCATCGCCTGCCGCACCTGCGAAAACGCTCCCTGCGTGATCGTCTGCCCGCGTGATGCGCTTACCCAGGACACTGTGACCGGTATCATTGACGTCAACGCCGCCAAGTGTGATGGCTGTGCCTGGTGTATCGAATCCTGCGATTTCGGCGCGATTTCCATCAACTCCCAGACAACTCTGGCAGAGATCTGCGACCAGTGCAAGGACGAGCCGGACGGTCCTCAATGTGTGAAGTGGTGCCCCAAAGAGGCGCTCACCCTGACCACACCCGACCAACGTGCCCAAAAGACTCGCCGCAATCTGATCACCGAATCTTTAAACATTCCCCAGAAAGCAACGGATCCCAAATGAGTGAAGACCCCATCACCAAGAGCCACTCCGCGGACTTCCCGCAGGATGAGCCCCGCATTGGTGTCTATGTCTGCCATTGCGGCAGTAACATCGCCGGTGTCATCCCCCCGGAAGCGGTTGTGGATTTTGCTGGCAAACTACCTGGCGTTGTGCGCTCGATCGATACCATGTATGCCTGCGCCGATAGCGGTCAGCGCTTAATCAAAGAAGACATTGCCAAATACGGACTAAATCGCGTGGTAGTTTCAGCCTGTTCTGTGCGTATGCACGAACCAACCTTCCGTGGTTGTGTGGCTGAAGCCGGTTTGAACCCGTTCCTGATGGAAATGGCAAACATCCGCGAGCAATGCACCTGGGCGCATGGACATGACCGCGCAGGCGCGCTTGAAAAAGCCAAAGATCTCACCGCAGCCGCGGTTGCTAAAGCCACGTTCCTGACCCCGCTGGATATGATCAAAGTGCCCGTCACAAAACGCGCCATGGTCATCGGCGGTGGTGTGGCTGGCATCAACGCCGCCCTCGACCTGGCTGAACAGAACATCCCGGTCACCCTGGTAGAAAAAGAACCAACGATTGGAGGGGTCATGGCGCAACTTAACAAGACCTTTCCAACGATGGACTGCAGTATATGAATTCTTGCACCAAAAATGGTTGACGCGGCGCGTCAGCCCCTGATCGAAGTAAAGACTTTTACCGAAGTTGAAAAAGTCGAAGGATACGTCGGCAATTTCGTTGTGACTCTGAGGGAAAAAGCAAAATACGTGCGCGCTGATCGCTGCAACGGCTGCGGCGCCTGTACCAAGGCTTGCCCGGTGGAAGTTCCCAACTACTTTGAAATGAACCTTGCCCCGCGTAAGGCTGCTTACATCCCCATGAGCCAGGCAGTGCCCCTGATTTATAACATCGATATGGATGCCTGCATCCACTGTTACAAATGCGTGGAAGCCTGCGGAGCCCTGGAAGCCATTGACTTCAGTATGGAAGACAAACTGGTGGAGCAGGAAATCGGTGCCATTGTAGTGGCAACCGGCTTTAGTCACTTTGACCCCACCCCCATGACTGAGTACGGCTACGGTCGCTTCCCGAACGTGATCACCGCCATGGAAATGGAAAGATTGAACAACTCAGCCGGACCCACCAACGGCGCCCTGATCCGCCCCAGCGATGGAAAATATCCCAGGAGAATTGCCATCATCAATTGCGTCGGCTCTAGGGACAAACGCTACAACCCAAGCTGCTCAAACTTCTGCTGCATGTACGCAATCAAGAACGCGCTGCTGCTCAAGCAGATGCACCCGGATACCGAGATCTCCATCTACTACATCGACATCCGCACGCCTTCCAAGGGTTATGAAGAGTTCTACGATCGTGCCCGCGAGTCCGGCATCCGCTTTATCCAGGGTCGCCCTTCCGAAATCACTGAAGACCCCGACACGCACCAGCTCTTCATCTCCTCGGAAGATATCACGCTGGGTAAAGTGATTGAACGCGAGTATGACATGGTCATGCTCAACCAGGCCGCCATTCCCCAACCCGACCAGAACCACATGAGCTCCGTGCTCAACGTGGCGCAGTCTCCCGGCGGTTGGTTCATGGAGTATCACCCCAAGCTGCGCCCGATTGACAGCCCCACCGACGGCATATTCTTCGCCGGCGCTAGCCTGGGTCCCAAAGATATCCCTGCCAGCGTCGCCCAGGGGTCCGCAGCTGCCTCCCGCGCTTCGCGCATTCTGCACTCCGACAGCTGGCAGATCGAACCGACCGTCGCTGTTGTCTGGCCGGATCGCTGCGTCAGCGCAAAAGGTCAGGCCTGCGGTATCTGCGCCCGTGCCTGCCCCTATGGCGCCATCGATTACACCAAGGGTCTCGCCGCGGAAGTGATCACTGCCAAGTGCCACGGCTGTGGTGCCTGTGTTGGCGAATGTCCGCATGACTCGATCACCCAACTCCACTACACCGATGCCCAGGTACTGGCGCAAATCCGCACCCTGTTGGCGGTCGAACCGGAGAAGAAAATTCTCGCTTTCCGCTGCCAGTGGTGCTCCTACGGCGGCGCAGACCTTGCCGGCACCTCGCATTTTGAATATAGCGCCAATGAACGCGGTTTGCGCGTGATGTGTTCGGCGCGCATGGATGCTGACCTGATCTACGAAGCCTATCGCCTCGGTGCGGGTGCTATTCTCTATTCAGGCTGCCATCCGCAGGATTGCCACTACATCACCGGTCAGATTGTCGGCGCCAAACGCGCTGCACGGCTTGGAAAGATGTTTGAGCGCATGCAAATGAGCCCGGGTCGCTTCCGAATAGAGTGGATCAGCGCTGCTGAGGGCGATAAATACGCCCGTGTCATTAACGAAATGCAATCTGCCCTGGATGCCATCCCAGAGGATGTGCTGAAGTCTGAAATTGAGCGCCTAAAACCTGAAATGGCAAAGAAACTCACCAAACTCGGTGATGTTCCTGGTGTGGCTCAGGCAATGGTACAGGTGGACTTTATCGTCGATGAAATGATCAGCAGGGAGATAGCCGCATGAGTGGTTTCACTGACCCCAACGTCCTCTCCGAGCGCGTAAAAGCCATCCCCGGCGGCGACATGCTGATGCTTTGCTATTCGTGCGGCACCTGCACCAGCAAATGCATGATCCAGACCAAACTTGAGAGCAGCTACAACCCGCGTCGTCTCATCCGCGAAGCAGTCTTCAACATGGATGATGCCGCCTTTGCCGACAAAACCACCTGGCTTTGCACCGCCTGCGACCTCTGCTACCCCGCCTGTCCGCAAAAAATCCACATTTCCGGCGTTATCAACGCGGTCAAGGCATTGGCAGTCGAGAGCGGAAAAAAGACCCCCTACCAGGTTGCCAAGGTGGATGAATCTACTTGTGTCGCCTGCGGCTTGTGCGTCAAGATCTGCCCCTACGAAGCCATCAGCCTGGTCGAAAAGCGGATTGCTTATCGCGGCACCATCACGGTCGCATCGGTGGACGCAGGCAAATGCATGGCTTGCGGTATGTGCACCGCTGCCTGCCGCTCTACTTCCATCCGCTTGGCTGAGGACAATAACGATGCCGAGTTGATCGACACGTTATTATCCTGGCTTGAGACAGAAAGGGTATCCTGATGAGCGAGACCCCGAAATTAGTCTTATTTCAATGCCAATGGTGCCTTTTCGCGCCCTCTGACCAGGAATGGGTCGATACTCAACTGCCCGAGAACATCCACCTTGCTAAAGTGCCTTGCACTGGTCGCATCAATCCACTTTACCTTCTGAACGCGGTTCAGGGCGGAGCGGATGGCGTCATGGTCAGCGGTTGTCTGCCCGAACAGTGCCATTTCAAGACTGGCAACATCGCGGCACGCCGGCAGTTGGATGAGTTTTCCGATTTTCTCAATTACATCGGGTATGAAAAGGATCGCATTCGCTTCCTCTGGCTGGATCTGCAGGATCGCGGCATCATTCAGAAGGAACTGGCTGCCTTCGAAGCGCAAATAACAACCCTTGGACCTGCCCAGAACCTCGCCACGCGCGTTTCTGAAACAGCTGGAGGTGCCAATGCTTGATTTAGACGCCCTCATGGCTGAAGCCAAACGCGTTCTGGATGAAGGTGTGGTGGAAATGGTCATCGGTTTCAAAGCCGGCGACACTCCTCTCCACCCGCAACCTGCATTTTTTACGTCATCCGAAGAAATTGATCAGCTCGCATACAACGCGCTTTGCCAGAACAACCTGGCCACCTACCTCACCCGCTTCCCGAAGACCCAAAAGATCGGTATGCTGGTGCGAGGCTGCGAGAATCGCTCAGTGAACGCCCTGGTTTTTGAAGGGCAGCACCCTCGTGAGGGTCTCTACCTGATCGGTATACCCTGCGAGGGCATCATCGACTGGCGAAAGATCGTTGAACAAACCGGCGAAGAAGTGATCAGCGTTGTCGAGCAAAGTGATAACACCATGCTTGTCGAAGCGAGGTCAGGTTACTTCACCCTCGAAAAACACAGCCTGCTGCACGAAAGCTGCGCACGCTGTATCCATCCGAACCCGATTTCCGCTGATATTGTCATCGGCGACCTCCTGCCTGAAGGCGATCCCGCCCTGGCACGCGAGCAGGTTGCTGCCTTTGCAGACCTGCCCGTCGAGGAACGGCACGCCTGGTTCCGCCAGGAAGCCGAACGCTGCATCCGCTGTTATGCCTGCCGTGAAGCCTGCCCGATGTGCTACTGCGAGGAGTGTTTCGTGGATCACATCAGCCCGCGTTGGACCGAGAGCGGCACCACCCCTGCTGGCATGCAAGGCTGGCACATCGTACGCGCTTTCCATCAAACCGGGCGCTGCACCAGCTGCGGCGCTTGCGAACGCGCCTGCCCGATGGATATCAAGATGACCTACCTGACCGAGAAACTCAACGATGATATGCGCCGGAAGTACAACTTTGAGGTTGGACTGGATGCGGAAACCCCAACGCCGTTCTCGACTGTTACCCTGGACGATAAGTCCCGCTTTGTGGTTTGAGGAGAGCCAAAATGAACCTGATCCTCAAAAAAGACCAGCTCAATCACCTGCTGAACGCCTGGCGCCAGGATTACGAGGTTTACGCCCCGCAATCCCTGGAGAATTTCACCCATTTTCTCCCATTGCAGGATGGCTTTGAACTTGCCTTTGATAAAGCTCACAACACGCGCATCCCCCCCAAAGCCCTCTTTTTGCCGACCTCTGAGGCTCTGCTGAAGTTCACCCGCTTTGGCGGTTACGAACAAGTCCCCTCAGAAACCGCTCCCCGCCTCATTTTTGGCATCCGTCCCTGTGACGCGCATGCCGTGACCATGCTAGACACGGTCTTTGAGCAGGAACGCTACATGGATCCGCACTGGGTAGCCCGCCGCGATGCCGCAGTTTTGATCGGCCTTGGCTGCCACGTGCCATGCCAGACTGGTTTTTGCACCACTGTCGGTTCGGGACCTTTCAACCACGCTGGTCTGGACGCGATCCTCACAGACCTTGGCGAAATTTTCCTGGTGGAGACCCTGACTGAAAAAGGCGAACGCCTTTTCACCCAACTCGAAATTGCCACTGAAGAACAAAGCACGCAAGCAAGCGAAGGGCAGCAAGCTGCCGCGGCAAGCATGCCAATCGCTTTTGAAACAGAATGGTTAAAAGAAAAGCTCGATCAAAACTTTGTCAGTCCTTATTGGGAAGAGGTTTCGCGCTCCTGCCTTGGCTGCGGAGTGTGTACGTTCCTCTGCCCCACCTGCTTCTGTTTCGATATCGTCGACGAAGCCCAACGCGGTGAACGCGTGCGCAACTGGGACACCTGCATGTTCCGCACCTACTCCCTCGAAGCTTCCGGGCACAACCCCCGCCCCAGCCGAGTGGAACGCACCCGTCAGCGCCTGAGCCACAAATACAGCTACTGGGTGGACCAGATCAACCAGATCGGCTGCACAGGCTGTGGTCGCTGCGTGCGTTACTGCCCTGTGGGCTTGGATATTCGCGCCATGCTGCGCAAAGCCCATCAACTTCCAAGTGAGGTAGCCCATGCCCAATGAGGCTCAAAGTCCCTACCTGCCTATCCCCATGCACGTTTTGCATGCTTATTACGAGTCCACCGACCGCTCACTAAAAACTCTCGAGTTGAGTTTTGACGAGCCGCAAGACGCTCGCGAATTCTTCGCTGCCTTCAACCCGGGTCAATTCTGCTTGTTGAGCGTCATCGGCAAAGGCGAGGCCGCTCTGGGTGTTGCCAGCGCAGCCTGGGAAGGCGATTTTGTCCGCTTCACAGTCCAAAAAATGGGATCCGTCACAACAGCCTTGCATAACCTGAAGCCTGGTGATCCAATCGGAATACGCGGACCACTTGGTAACGGTTTTCCGCTGGAAAATTGGAAAGGCAAGAACCTGGTGATCATCGGCGGCGGTTGTGCTTTTTCCACCCTTTATGCCCTCACCAAACACCTGCATCATCCCTCCAATCGCGGGGATTATAGCAAAATGACTGTTATATACGGCACACGCACCTCTGGTTTGTGCATGTACAAGCAGGACATTGCCGCCTGGCATCAAAGGGATGACATGGAAGTGCATCAAGCTGTTGATGTGCCGGAAGAGGATTGGCTTCACCATGTGGGCTATGTGCCGGACGTGGTCAAAGAGGTCAGTCCTTCGCCTGTCAATAGTGTGGCAGTGGTTTGCGGTCCTCCAATCATGACCAAATACACTCTGCCAGCACTCGTCGGGCTCGGTTTCACCCCCGAAACCATTTTCACTTCGCTCGAAAAGCGCATGAAATGCGGCGTCGGCAAGTGCGGACGCTGCAATCTTGGTCCAAAATATATCTGCAAAGACGGTCCGGTCTTCAGCCTGGCTGAGCTCAACGCCCTGCCGGCAGACCTTTAGGAGAAACATGAGTCGCGGTATTCCAAAGAAAACCAAAACCGAAAACGAAATGACTATCCAACGCCCAATGGTCACGCGCAATTACCTGATGCGGTGGGATCTCGACCGCTGCGTTGGCTGCCAGATCGGTCCGATTGTTTGCCCCAAAGACGCGCTCACCCACGTGGAGGCTGAATTAAAGGACGGGCGCATCGTCAAACGCTCCTCGGTAGACGTGGACGAAACGAAATGTGTCAACTGCGGCACTTGCGTGGAATCCTGCCCCACCCATGCCATTTCTCTGACCGTCAACGGCAAACCTGAAATCCCGGTTATTGAGTACGGCGCATATCCCGAATTTGTTACCAAGACCATTTTCCGCAAGGAAAAGTTTGACTTCTCGCTCAAGGATTTCTTGATCGACAACTGCCCCACCGGCGTGATCAGCTATGACGAAGTACGCGATACCATGCGCGTTGACTTCGACAACTGCATCCACTGCCGCCAATGTGAAATCGCCAGCAAAGGCGCCTTTGAAGTCCGCCAGGCTTGGGTTGGCTCAGTTGAGCTGCACCGCGAACGCTGCGTGGAAGGCTGCCTGGCGTGCGCCGATATCTGCCCCACCCGCGCGCTCCATATCAACGATGCTGGTGAGCTGGTTTTGGCGGATTATTACTGCATCAAGTGCGGCGCCTGCATGGAAGTCTGCCCCATCAAGGCTGACTACGTGGAAGAACCTTTCGAGTTTGAATCGCAGGGTATGACTCTTCAACGGAAACTTAAGCGACTGACAAATGCCGACGAACTGCCCATCAAGGTAGAACGCTGGCGCGTGAACCATACCGAAGTTTCCAGCGCGTCCTGGATTGAGGCATTGCGCAAGGTTTCGGATGACAAAGCCAAGTCAATCGAAATCGATCGAAAGCGCGCACTGCGCAGGGCTGACCTGATCGATGCGCTTCGTGGGAATTTGCTGGGAAAAGCACAACTTAAAAAAGAAATTGAACCATAGGTCTTTTCTCAGCAAGGAGGTTCCTGATGAAATTACCACAATTTCTGATGTTGATACCATTCCTCAATAAACTAATGGTTGAGACCTCTGCTGAGGCGTTCCATAAAGCTTGCAAGATCCTGGATGAAAATGGCATTCAGTATCGAGTACAGACAATTCGTTTGCGGGGAATCATCGGGACGGGGTTGGAATCGAGCAGTTATATGCGCTTCAATATCTCTCAAAACAAATGGGGTTCACAACCCTCAACTTCTTATGCAATTTACGTTCGCCGCAAGGATTACGAAACTGCCTGCCAGTTGACTGGCTCAATTAAAATGGAGTGAGTCACTCTGCTCTGGAGGCATGGCTCCAAAGCCGTGCCTTGCGGTAAAGTCAAAAGACCAACCTGTGGGGCGGTTATATTCAGGATTGCGTTCGCCCTGCTTGAAGATCAAAACCCGCGCTTTTGATCGCAGCCGCCCAAAGTCGCGCAAGTTCGGCGTCGCGGTGATTATATTTCTGAAGGTACCCGTATTGATGTAATAGGTTTCAATTCCCTTTTCAATTTTCATCAACTGTACCGTTGGATTGTGCGTATGACCCGAGACAATACACCGCACGGGCGAGTTTGGTTTGCGTAAACATTCTTCTTTGAGAATGATTTCCGATTGATCGCCGATTTTCGAGCGGCGTGAAACCGGAGAGAGCAAAGTCTTGATCATCCAGAAGGGCAGTCCTCTGCGCCAAAACCGTGTTTTCAGTAGAGCCTTAAGACTGGCAGCAGAAAAGCCTTTCATACCCCCATATGTAATTATCTGTTTACCAATTTCCGGGTAAAAAACAAGGTCGTCGAGCATTTTCACGAACACCGGTTCAATAAGCTCCCAGACATCCCGCATTGAGAGCCCGGGTGTGGAGAAAAGGAAGTTGATCAGCGCGTTTGCAGGGCGCACATTGTCAAAATCGATCAAGCGCTGGAACATGACAGACAGATCCTTGTCTACCAAAATGTCTTTCTCGGTGTAATACTCCTTGAAGAGAATTGGCAATTTTGCGGCAATTTCCGTGGTAACGATATCCCCGAAGCAAGGTCTGTCGTAGTACATCTTGTCGATCAGAGTTGGAATTTCGGGCCACAAGCGCACATCCGCCCCAAAGTTGGCTGCGTCATATTCATGGCCGTGGCGGATGAGTATCTTGGTCTCACCATTTGTACGATGCAGGTATTGATTTTCAAACGGCAGATCGGATGGCACCATCCCCAGGAAACTGCGGGTGCGGTTACGTATACGACGGCTGGCATTCAGCAGGCGGTCGTGGTTTCCGGGAATGTAATGGATGCGAACTGGTCGGCGTAATTGAACTGTCAGATTGCGAAAAATATCGAGGGTTGCCGCAACACGCTGATCCGCTGCAATAGCATCCATGATCTCGTTAATGCGCCCTTCAAGTTCACTGCCCTCGGTGACATCATCGTTGTGCGCGTAAGGCCGCAGGCGATCTTTGAGCCAAAGTGCTGAGCGAGTGACCTCAAAAATATCTCCTGCCAGAACCAGGTCAATATCTTCGATGTTTTCATTGCGGATAAACTCGAGAATTTCACTGAAAAACGCGCGGTAAACCTCAGGTGGCAGATTGTGATTAAAATAATGCCCCCCTATTGCCAGGGAACTGCTGTCCGCAAAATGTAAATCCGACATAACAATAATCACAGTTTTTCTCCTGCCAGTATTGTATTACAACACCAACCTGGTTTGCTTTACATTAGTGTGAAATTACTGAACTTGAATAATGAAAGCGCCTGACTCCCGCGTGCCGACAATCAAAAAGCCCGCATTCAAGGGGTCAAAAGCCAGCGCCTGAACAGTCCATTCAAAGCTATGCGCAGTCCAATTTACCCCGCAGTCTTTCGTAACCCACACCTTAGTTTCCATACCCATTGCCGAAGCGCATTTGTCTGCTTGAGAGGTTGTGAGGGTTAATCCGCCTGGAGATAGGTTTTCCATCCCGTCTGGCAATTGCGTCAAACCCAAGGATAAAATTATGGCTTCTTCCCCGGACCCTTGCGTCGCGTTTATACCTGTCGAGGCGAAGTTAAAAACGCCACACTCGCCGCCCCTGTCACAAGCAAACACCCTCAATTCACCTTCGGGAATCTGTACCATGCTATCAATCACCTGGGTTTCCAGCCCAACCTGCTCCCACTGATCGCCCTGCATCGCCCACAAACCCGAGCCGGCAGTGCCAAGCAGCAATTCGCCATCCCTCGACATCACGCTGCTTGGTTGAACCGTGCTGCTTGCTTCAATCGAAAAAGATCCATCAGGTAACAAAACTCGGTCTTTTACCCAATCTCTGCCGCTATCCACGGCCTCCTGGTTGGCTTCCGGCAGTCCCACAGCCTGCCAACTCAAACCATTCCAAACGTCCATCCAGCCGCGCCCAATGGCAAAAAGCTGTTCACCTGCCGCCGTTAGCGCCACCACATCCAGGCTGGTCAGGTCTTCGTTCATGGGTTCCCAGGTTTTGCCAGCATCGCTGATCCTGAATACTCCCTGCCCAAAAACAGCCCCAGCCAGCGCTTCGGGCTCGCCGGGCAATCCTGCCAGTCCGGTGATGGCTGTCAGGCGCATGTCAGCCATGACGCTGTTCCAGTTCGAGCCATAGCTGCTTGAGCGAAAGATGCCGTTGTTCTCAGTCGCGGCGTACCAACGCTGCGGGGTTCCATCAGCAATCACAAAGTCATACAGACGCTGACCTGCCAGTCCGCGCGGAACCCAACTGGCAGCAAAATCATCCGAGCTATATAATCCGTTACCGTAAGTGCAGCTGAAAACCCGCTTCTGCTGCCTGCCAAAGGGGTCAAGAGTCACCCGGATCACTTTGACTCCTATCGGCAGCCCAGCGCTGCTCTTCATCCACGAAGCTCCACCATTCCAGGTGCGATAAACGCCATCTCCATGCCAGACGCCGCCATAGACCAGTCCAACGTAGGCATTATCGATGGCAAAAGATCTCGCCGAGAGGTCGCTTACGCCTGCATTGACCGGGCTGAATGTCACGCCGCCATTGCCACTCTTGTAAAAGCCGTGTTCGTGCGCCGTCAGATAAATCACGTTGGAATTGCCCGGGTCGATATCCACATCATAAAAGTAATCCGGAGTAAGAAAACTGTTTCCGGTCAGGAGGATTGTCCAGTTCAAACCACCGTTTGTGCTCTGGGCAAGGTATCCAACCAGGCTGCCATTGATCCTTGAAACGACAAAGATCCGCTGGGGATTGCTTGGATCGATTTCGATGTCGTAAATAATGTGGTTGTTGAGCAAGCCCCCATTTGATGCCTGCCAGTTTTCTCCGCCATTGGTCGATTTATACAATCCCCCGCCATAGGTTCCCGCAAAAACGATATTCGAACTGGTTGGGTGCGTTGCCAGGGACTGGATGATCAAATTGCCCAATCCCAGGCTTTTCCTGTACCAGGTTGTGCCCTGATCGAAACTTTTATAGACACCACTGCCGTAATGCCCGGCGTAAATATTATCGTTCTGACCCGGATCGATCGCAAAGGAAGTGAATGTGCCTCCAACTGGACCAATGGGCGTTGCTTCTCCTGTACTTACGAGTGGGAAAAAGTAAGTAAAATTCTCTGTTGGGATTGATTGGCTATAAACAGCGCTGTGACGTAGAGTGATTGGGACCAGACTGATCAGAAATGCAAAAAATATCAGCCCAGTTCCACTGAATCGCCGAGAATAAAAGCCCCGCAAGTAATTTCGCATATTTCCTCGCGGTTTTCACTGCAACTCCCGTGCCCGGGAGACCCTGACTATCTCAGCCGAGAACCTTCCTGAAAGCTTCCAGGCTGACTTCCACACCCTGATTAGTGATGTCGTTATGAGTTACCATGCGATACTCCCCGGGACCCGAATCCATCAGCAAAACGCCTTCCTGCTTCATCGCCTGCAGGAATTCGCCCGTGGAAAGCGCGACGCTTTCATCCAGCTTGAAGAACACCATGTTGGTTTGCGGTGAATTCTTGGTCAGGTGGACTCGCCCAGTGCCTCGCAACCCCTCCGCCAGCAACGCCGCGCGCTGATGATCCTCCGCGAGCCTGTCGATCATCTCATCCAACGCCACAATGCCAGCCGCAGCAATGATGCCTGCCTGGCGCATGCCGCCACCAAGCATTTTGCGCAGTCGCCGCGCTTTTCCGATGAATTCCTCATCGCCACACAAAACCGACCCGACTGGAGCGCATAAGCCTTTGCTCAGGCAAAAAGTGACTGAATCTGCTGGCGCAACCAATTTACTGACCGGCAACCCCAATGCCACCGCGGCATTGAAAATTCTCGCTCCGTCGAGGTGCAAGAGTAAGCCGTGCTCACGGGCGAAGGCAGCTACGCTTTCGGTGTATTCCAGGCTTATTGGGAGGCCGCCGCAAGCATTCTGGGTGTTCTCGAGGATGATCAGCCTCGAAATCGGCTCGTGGGCATCATCCGGATTACGCAGCGCGTTCTCGAGGTCCCATAAAGAAAGCGTTCCATCCGCTTGATTTGGGATGGTGTGTATCACCACCCCCCCGGCCACTGAGACACCGCCGGCTTCATGCAGGAAGGTGTGCCCCTGGGTACCCATGATCGCTTCTTCGCCCCGCGCGCAGTGTGCCAGTACCGCCAGCAGGTTGCCCATCGTGCCCGAGGTCACAAACAATCCACGCTCCTTGCCAAGCATTCCGGCTGCCTTTTCTTCCAGGGCATTAACGGTCGGGTCTTCCCCGTAAACGTCATCCCCCACCCTGGCGTTTGCCATCGCCTGGCGCATTTTTTCAGTTGGATGAGTGGTTGTGTCAGAACGAAAATCAAAGGTTTGCATGTTCTAATCCTTCTTGAGCGTGGTTAATACTTCTTTTAAGTCAGCTGCCAGCGGTGCTGTGAACTCAGTTGGCTCTTCATCGCCAGGCAGTTTGATGGTCAGTTTGTAGGCATGCAAAAAGAAGCGTGGAATATCGAGCGATTTCTTCCGACGCCCGTAGATCCTGTCTGCCGTGACCGGGCAGCCCAGAAAAGCCAGGTGCACACGAATTTGGTGTGTTCTGCCTGTCAGAGGCTGGACTTCCAGCAGGGTATGATCAGCGAATTTCTCAAGTGTGTGAAATTCGGTGATGGCTTTTTTGCCCTTGTCCCCATACACCACCGCCATGCGCTGGCGATTCTTTTCATCTCTCCCAATCGCCGCTTCAACCCGACCAGTCGGAGTGGGCGGTTCGCCATCCACCAAAGCCAGGTAGGTCTTTTTTGTCTTGCGGGATTTGAATTGGCGCACAAGCCAGTTATAAGCTGTTTCGTTGCGCGCCAAAATCAGCACCCCGGAGGTTTCCTTATCCAGGCGATGCACAATTCCAGGTCGCTCCGCCTCACCCACCCGCGCGATTTCCGGCCAGCGGTGCAGGATCGCGTTTACAAGCGTGTCCTGGGCGTTTCCAGCCCCAGGATGCACCACCATTCCAGCCGGCTTGTTCACGACAATCACATTTTCGTCAACGTAGATCACATCCACTGCAATGGCTTGATGCAGCAAGTGGGCTTCTTCGTGCTGTGGAAGGGAATAGGTAACAGTGCCTCCCGGTTCAAGCTTGAATGAGGCTTTTTGCTGGACATCTCCGTTCACGCAAACCTCGCCTTCCGCGATCAATTGCTGGAATTGGACGCGCGAAACCTCAGGCTCAGACTGCGCCAGGAATTTATCGAGCCGTATTGCCCCTTCCCCTTCGTAACGTAATTCTTTAGGCATTTTCGCCTGGTTTCTCTTCAGGATCCGCTTTCGATCCATTTTTCTCTTTGATGAGCATGTCCAGCAGCATTAGCCCAACTCCAATCGTTACCGACGAATCGGCGATGTTGAAAATTGGGAATCGACCTACGGCAATGAAGTCTGTCACAAATCCAAGCGAGAACTGGTCAACCAAATTACCAAGAGCCCCGCCAAACATCATGCTTAAGGCCACTTTCATCAGTGTGTCTCTGATTTCAGCTTTCTGATAGAAAACGATGATGAAGATAGCGATCGCGATTCTCACAACTGCCAGGATAGAACCCGCGTTTTGCAAAGTTCCAAACGCAGCACCCCGGTTTTGCCAGTATAGGAACCGGAGAAAATCTCCGATCGCAGGGATCGGTGCCCAGGCTTCGCCTAACGCGAGGTTCTGCCTTACCAGGGTTTTGCTTATCTGATCTGCAACGATCACTGCAGCGGCGATCAGAAATAGAAGCCCATTATGCTTCAGGAATTTTTTCACTCACTCACTCCTTGCACAGCTTGGAGGGCAAATTGTAAATCTTCTCCATCGAAAGCGTCATTCGCCGGGGTCAATCCATGCGGTAAAGCTTCGTCCAGAACTGCCAGCGCCAAGGTTTCTGCGGCAATGTAAGCTTCGTTTTGTTTGACCGCTTCACTCAAAGCAGCCGTAGCCTGGTAGTAAATCTTTATCCTGTCAGCAATGTCCAAACCCAGACTCTTGCGCTGATCCTGCACGCGTCGTACGAATTCACGCGCCAAACCTTCATAGAACAATTCCTGGCTGATGCTCGTGACCAATGCTGCCAGGTATGGGCCTTCAGTCGCGACAGAAAAGCCTTCTTTCGCTGCGGCATGCACCTCTACTTCATCAGGCAGGATCTCGTAGTATTTGTCGTCAACTTTGATCACCAGATTCAAACCAGCCAGCAGCCTCTCAGCGCTTTCCTTTGCAGGTAAATCGAGGATCGCTTGCCGCACTTTCGGCGAAAGCCCCTTGTACTTCTGACCCAACTGCTTGGGCAGAGGATTCAGACTGTACTCGACCGCTTCTTCGCTCCCTCCCAAAGCCCTGACTTCCTTTACGTTCAGTTCATCTTCGAGAATTTCTCTAAATTGGTCGATCACGTCCATTTCTTCCGCACTGCCAACCGCAAAAGCAATTTCCGAAAGCGGCTGACGCACTTTGACGTTGGACTTGTTGCGCGCGGCATGCCCGAGCGACGCCAGTTTCATCACCACCGCCATCTGGTGATTGAGCGTTTCATCGATCGTGCTCAAGTCAGCCTCTGGCCACTCAGCCAAGTGCACGGAAATAGGCGCCTGGTCATCAGAAGAGCGCACCAGGTTTTGGTAGAGCGTCTCTGCCATGAAGGGCATCGAAGGCGCCAACAATTTGCTGACAGTTACTAATGCCCGATACAAAGTTTCGTAAGCGGCAGCTTTGTCGGCATCCGACTCGCTCTTCCAGAAACGTCTTCTCGAACGGCGCAGGTACCAGTTGGAAAGATTGTCCACAAAGGCTTCAATCGGGCGGGTAGCTCCGATCACGTCATAGGTCTCGTAGGCTTTGGTCACATCCCGCACTAATGCTTCCAGCGAGGAGAGCAGCCAACGGTCCAGATCCGAAAATTGTGGAATGATGGAAGAATCTGGCGTCCAGTTATCCAGGTTGGCATATGTCACGAAGAAAGAGTAGGTATTCCACAGCGTCAACATGAAGCTGCGCACCACTTCTCCCACCAGTTCCGTGCTGAAACGGCGCTCGTTGCCTGGAGGGCTGGAGGTGTAGAGATACCAGCGCGTCGCGTCAGCACCATAGGCATCGATCACTTCCCAGGGGTCAAGCACGTTGCCCTTGTGCTTGGACATCTTCTGTCCTTCACCATCCTGGATCAAGCCCAGGCAGATGACATTCTCGTAACAAAGATTGTCAAAAACCAGCGTGCTGATCGCCAGCAGGGAGTAGAACCAACCGCGGGTCTGATCAACCGCCTCACAGATAAAATCGGCTGGGAACTGCTGTTTGAATTCATCCAGGTTCTCAAATGGATAATGCCACTGGGCAACGGGCATCGCGCCTGAATCAAACCAAACGTCAATCAGCTCGCTCACACGGCTCATTTTGCCTTCTTTGCATTTGGGGCAGCTAAAGTGCACCTGGTCCACGTACGGACGATGCAGTTCGAGCTCACTTTGGTCCTCCCCGGTCAGCTTGCTCAATTCCGCAACGGAACCGACGCAGTGCTGATGCCCGCAACTTTCGCAAACCCAAACAGGCAGCGGCGTGCCCCAGTAGCGGTCGCGCCCCAGAGCCCAGTCCACGTTGTTTTCCAGCCAGTTGCCAAAACGACCGTCCTTGATATGCTCGGGCACCCAGTTGATCTCCTGGTTGAGTTCCACCATGCGTTCCTTGACTTTGCTGGTGCGGATGAACCAGGTGGACCTTGCCATATACAACAGCGGCGTGTCGCAGCGCCAGCAGAAGGGGTAAGTATGGGTCACCGTTCCACGGTTGAACAACAACCCTCGCTTTTCCAGGTCTTCCATGATCAAGGGATCGGCGTCCTTGACGAACATCCCAGCCCAGGGTGAAACCGCTGGCTTGAACTTGCCTTCATCGTCGATGGTTAGCAAAACTGGCAGATTGTATACTTTGGAAACCTGCATGTCATCCATGCCAAACGCCGGCGCGATATGCACCAGCCCGGTGCCATCGCTGGTGGTGACGTAATCGGCATTGACCACGTAATGAGCTGGCTTGTCCGGCGGCAGGAAGGAGTATAAAGGAGCGTATTTCTTGCCCTCAAGCGCTTTGCCTTTCATGCTCTTGATCACTTCCACCTTTTTGTCTCCGAAGACCAGGGGGACCAATTCCTTTGCCAGGATCAACCGCTCATTCGCCTCACCTTCCACTCTGACCATGACGTAGTCCAGGTCAGGATGTGCTGCAACGGCGACATTGCCCGGCAGGGTCCAGGGCGTGGTAGTCCAGACCAGCAGATAGGTGTTCGGTTCATCAACCAGAGGTAAACGCACCGTGATGCTTGGGTCAACCGCATCGGCGTACCCTTGCGCAACTTCATGGTTCGAGAGGGGTGTGCCGCAGCGCGGGCAATATGGAACCACCTTGTAGCCCTGGTAAAGCAGCCCCTTTTCCCAGATCTGGCTCAGTAACCACCAAACCGATTCGATGTAGGGATTGGTATAAGTCACATATGCCCGGCTCAGGTCCACCCAATAGGCAATGCGTTCGGTCAGCTTTTCCCACTCCTGGATGCGCGAGAAAGCTGATTCGCGGCACAGGGCATTGAATTTTTCGATGCCGTACTCATCAATCTGGCTTTTCTCAGTGAAACCTAATTTCTTTTCGACTTCGATTTCAACTGGCAGACCGTGCGTATCCCAACCGCCGCGCCGGTCAACATAGTAACCCTGCATTGTGCGGAATCTTGGGAACATGTCTTTGAAAGCGCGTGCCAGAACGTGATGCACGCCGGGTTTACCGTTGGCAGTCGGCGGACCCTCGAACATCACAAAAGGCTCGCGTTCACTGCGTTCGTCAGACGATTTCTTGAAGATCTCGTGCGCCCGCCAAAAGCGCAGGCGTGCTTCTTCCTCCTGCTGGATATTCAATCGTGATGACACTGGTTTGAACATAATTGCTCCTCTTGCGGCTGATCTTCACCAGCCTGGAAATAAAAAAGCCCGTCCCACTACAGGGACGAGCCGAAACTCGCGGTACCACCCCGCTTCTCAGCTATGCTGAGCGCTTGACGCATGTTTTTTGTTGAACATGCACCCTCTGTAACGGAAGGGCGATCCGGCGCGCTTACTATCTTTGGACGAGTTCAGCTTGCGGCTCTGGAAGGATTTTCCTACAGGATGTTCTGCCCGGCTTCCACCATCCCGGTTCGCTATCAGCCTGCCTGCAGTACTCGTTTCCGTCACTGCCGATCAAATGATAATTATCTCATAGCACTAAAAGCTTGTCAAACTTTACGATAAAAAA
>DIVL01000002.1 GCA_002435825.1 Anaerolineaceae bacterium UBA6133 | reverse complement strand
TAATATACAAGGGCGAGATTGAGGGTACCGTGAATAACATGAAGGACGAACATATTGTGCCCTCAATCCGCCGTCGATAGAGTTCCGAGTGGCTTTTTTTCTTGATTGATTGAGGGTCTGATGGCTTGTTTATCAAAAATTTCAGCGTAGGCGAGATTGAAAGCATTGATTGCCTTGATTTTGATTAATGATTGCGTGCTTTCAATCCGCCAATACCCAATCCCGGGTAATTAGACAGCTTTACTCGACACAAGGCGAAATGATCGCGTTGCCCGGCGGATTGAGGACGGTATTCCAGTATCTCTGGCAATGTCTTATTCGTCGTCCTCAATCCCGCCCTACGCAGCATGTTCTTAATCTTACAGTTGGATTCTGGTTTTGTCGTTCTGATAAAGGCGAAGAATCTCATGGCTCACTAACAAAAAACGAATTTCAATCAAACAGCCTGCCCTGCAGCAGGTGCTCGCAAAAGCTCCTGCGGTGATGCGGAGTGAGCCCATACATTTCGATCGCTCTCACGTGCTCCTCAGTGCCATAGCCCTTGTTTTGCCCAAATCCATAGCGGTCCTCTTCTTCTGCCAAAGAAAGCATCAAGGCGTCCCGAGAGGTCTTTGCCAGGACAGAGGCACAGGCAATTGACAGCGAGCGCTGATCTCCCTTGACCAGCGAGGTTTGCGGCAGTTTGACCGCCGGAAGCTTGAAGTAATCCAAAAGCAGGTGCCCGGGTTTGGTTCTTAGCCTCTCAATGGCACGTTCGAAGACCAGCCGCCCAGCTTTGCCCATACCAAGCGCGTCAATTTCCGACGCTTCCACCCAGCCGACAGACCAATCCAGCGCAATCTTCCTGATCTCCTCAGCTCCGAGTTCCCGCTCGATGGCGCTCATCTGTTTCGAGTCACGCACTCCCAGCAAGGCTTCCGCAAGCCCTTCTTTATCCACCGGCAAGATCACTGCTGCCGCGCAAAGCGGTCCGGCCAAGGCGCCGCGCCCGGCTTCATCCAGCCCGGCGATTAGCGCGCAGCCATTTTCGGCGATGCTTTTTTCGTATGCAAGTGTTGGGAAAGGCGGGATCAGGCTGGGATCAAACTTTGGGGGCATTATATAAGCCCTTTTTCTTGTCTCGCCGGATGGTGAACAGGTCTTTTGCCATTTGCAGGCTGTCCCGGAGCAGATGCATGCGCGAACCGGGCTGGTAATGCCAGGTGATGGGGACTTCCGTGATCTCGAAGCCCAACCCACGCGCGATGGCGAGGACTTCAACGTCAAAACTCCAACCCTCCAGCCTTTGGAGCGGGAAGATCGCCTCGGCTGCTTCAGCGCTGAAGCATTTAAAGCCGCATTGGGTGTCCTGCAGACCAGGCAGAACCAGCAGACGCACCAGGAAGTTATAGGCACGCCCAATCAGATGGCGGTAAAAGGGCTCGCCAATGCGTTTTGAACCGTCAGCTTCGCGCGACGCGATAGCCACAGGCGCAAGCGGTTTGCCTTCGGGCAAAAAATTGCTAATCTCTTCAACAGGCATTGAGAAGTCCGCGTCTGCCATGAAGCGATAAGCGCCTTGGGCGGCAAGCATGCCGGTGCGGATGGCGTTGCCCTTACCGGGCCGCGACAGGCTGATAAGGCGGAGCTGGGGCATGGTATTCATCCACGCGCGCACGATTTCCACGGTGCCATCGCTGCTGTTATTCTCTACGACAATCACTTCTGTTTCAAAGGGCAGGGAGGAGATGTAACGTTTCACCGCCTGCAGGGAGGCAGGCAGGCGTTCAGCTTCGTTATGGGCGGGGATAATGATGGAGAGGAAGGGCGTACTCAAGGGTCGGTCGCTTTCCAGAGCCTGAAAAAAAGGTCGGGGTGGGCGGACTCGAACCGTCGACCTCTGCGTCCCAAACGCAGCGCGCTAGCCGACTGCGCTACACCCCGGCGAGGTTGAAGTATATCCTGATTCGCCGATTTGCGTCAAGTTCTGTTGGGTTTAAGGATTTCCGGCCTGTCTCACTATGCAGACCAGAGGTCCTGGTGAAGCTCATGCTGTCAATCATCGGGTTGGTAAACTATCGGCATACATGGCCGAAACAGCAGCTAAGAACCTTCAGGTCCTAGGAGTCAAGAACCTTTTTCAGGGCTTTTAACTGGTTGCCAAATGACAGACCTTCGAACGGTATTTTGTAATTAAGCATACAAGGGAGGAGAAATTCGCGATACTTTTCGCCCGCAAGAATAATGAATTCATCCTGTTCGAGATCAGTATACTTGCGAAGCTCAGTAATCACTCCGGAAGCCCATACTCGCCGTTCGTGAACCGGCATCTGATTCAATGTTTTCTCATAGGGTGCGATTCTTTCATTCAGTTTCAATAACCCGTACTTTGCGGAGAGAATGAATATGTAATCGGGCTTCAGCTTCTTGGCATAAGCAAGGTTCTTCACGAATAAATCACTGATGTAAAGATTCTCAGCCTTTGCAGGATGATCCAACTTGGTTTTGACGCATGAAATCAATACTATGCGTTTCATAAACCTATCCTTTCACAACAGGTATTTAAAGGACACGATGCACATTCAGGATTGGTGGGATGGCACCAATTCCTTCCGATTGACCACAATGGGCCATCGACAGCCCCAGGATAAGCCGGGCTAAGTTGTCGTGCGGCGATAATCGCTTCAGTTTCATTAATAGCAGGAGAAACGCCGAGACGGTAAAGAACACGCATGGTGTGGACATCGGGTTTGATATCCATGTTTGCATAATCACGATCTGAGAATGTGAGATGATAAAGCCCTTCGATCAAGACGAGGCTCATATTAGCGATACCGCTGCCAACCCCGAATACAGACAAAAGCGTTCGTTTCACATCCATCGCACAATGGTTTTTCCAGATGTTTTCAGCATTACCTTCGAACTCCTCGACAACGATCCTGCAGATATCTTGAAATGTACGGGGAGCCGCGTTGGAATAGCGAGGCTTTTGAGGTAACTTATCGAAAAGAGATGTTATTTGGTCCAGGCTTAATGCGTAGAAACGGAAAGGATCGTAGTGCCCTACCTGTTGGTAGAGCCAATAAGGAATTGTCCAGATAATCTCTGCTTTGGTACCTCTATCCAGGCAGCAGGCGGAGATAAAAGCAAAACTGTTGCCGTGGATGAGTTGAACTGCTTCAGGAGATTTCGCTGGCGTAAGCTCTTCCTGATCGAAAATTGATTTGTACTGCATTAAGTTGTTGAAGATTACCTCGTTTACGTTCATATTTTTTCTTACCATAATTAATCTGGATTTACTCCACAGCCCTATTAATCAGACAACTTAAAGCTAATGACATTCTTTTCAACCTCTGGATAGATGGCGTCAATTTCCTCCTGGATTTCGATGGTTTTAGCGAGGGCGGTGGCTACGCGGATGAAGTAGCGGGGATCATCCATTCTGCGACCTTTACGTTCTTTAAGGTATTTATCAAGCACCTGGTAGCCACCTAACTGGTAGTTCCACACCTCTGGTCTAAGCCCTTCAAAGTAGTAACTGGAGTTGATGTAAAGCTGTTGGTCAACTTCAGAATAATTGGGACGCGTAATAACATGATCATCACCAAGACCTTGATATTTAGCGACTGGATGATCCAGTTCAGGACTTTTGAGCAGATGTAGATTGATCAAACGCTGACCAAGCTTAGCAATTTCGTTAAAAACCTGCAGGTCAGATGTAAAAGGAATACGAGGAAAATCCGATTTTAAGTAAGTCGCATATATTCTTCGATAGATATTACTGTATAGAATGCTATACATATAAGCGATAACAACTTCAGGGGTTGGAATTTGAGCATAATTTACAGTAAGAAGTTCCTTAAATTCTTTCGAAAAATTTGTTACCTTTTCAGGTTCATCAAAACTGAACAGGTCTACTTTTTCTTTATCGCTATATAGATAAAGTGGGAAAAGGTATCCTCTTCCTCTACTGCTTAGTGTCATCCGGCTGTTTACAATAGTATCTGTGATGATACAGTGATTGAAAATTCCTTCTGCCACTTGTCTTACTGTGACTAAACCTAAATTTTCCGACAGCATATGGCGCATAATTTCGTGACGAGTTCGGTCAACGAGGTTTGAATCATAATAAAGAAACCTTTTATCAAAAGGCCGGAAGTCACAAATCAAGATGTTTTGCTGCCAATCTGCCAGCTTCATAGTAGCCTTTCGGCTATTACTCAAATTCCAACTGCTAGTATTAGAAAGTTTATAAGTTACACTAATCATTTCATCAGAAAAACTTATGTCACGAAACTGTTCGATGCGACGCGATAATATGTTCTTATCGAAATCAAATGCGAACGCATCTCGACCAGTCGTAATGCCAGTGCTAAATTCTTGAAATATTTCAGTAACAGCAGGAAATTGATAGTATTTTGCTTCGTTTGACGAGTCTCTGGGATTAAATATGTAAAACTTTGTTGAAGGATGAATTGAATCCCATGATACGGTTCCAATATGATTATTGCTTAAATGGGAATACTTTGTTTCACGGTCTCCAAATAATTGGCCATGGAAAACTTGGCTGAATTTCTTTTTTTTATCATTCTTGATAAATAATGAAATAACTACACCTACCCTGATGTCAAAGACATTTTCATCCTTCCTACCATCAGGCGTTGTTTCCTTTTTTAGACTATTGCCATGAAGATCAAAAACGAAAATTTCATCAAAGGTTTTCATCAGGCTTTGTCGCATGCCTCTAAAGGTTAGGTTTTCTAAATAGGAATGATTGGTAATCATCGCAACAATACCCTTGCCTGACCGTTGGATTTTCCATTGGGCAAAACGAAGAAACTTCACATAATCATCTTGCAGCATTTTTGGATTTTGTTCTCCCAGAGGTTCTTCATCTACTTTATAATAGCTTTGGGCACCATCAAGATCTTCTTTGAGAAGTTTTTCTGTCCAAGTGTTAATGTTAGAAGAGACCCCCGAATATGGAGGGTTGCCCATGATTACCAATATTGATTCTTGATTTTTGACCTGACCAGCCAGATGGCTTTCTTCACTGAGGGAACTGACGCCAGGAATGGCGATCTGCTCGATCTCATCCATTTCAAGCGTGTTGGTGAGATAGAGATTGAAACGCTCATCTTGTCGCAACTGGTAGCCCAAAGAATCGAGCAGGAAGCTGATCTTCATATGACCAATAGCATAAGGTGCCATCATCAATTCAAAAGCATAGAAATTGCGAAGGATCTGGTTACGAATAAATTCTTTCTTGCCACCCTCACCGTATTTTTGAACATATTCCTGGACAGCCAGTTTGATAGCTTCAGCGGGAAAGGTCATCGTACCTGCTGCAGGATCCAGCAATGTGACGGAAGGATCGGCAAGACCATCTGTCAGGTTGAAGCGAGTTTTCAATAACTCATGGACTGATCTGACCATGTACTTGACGACTGGCTCGGGGGTGTAATAGACACCGCGTCGTTCACGGGTTTGAGGGTCATACTGATTGAGGAAGGTTTCGTAGAAGTGAACGATTGGATCTTCCCCTTTCCCCTGGCGATAGTACTGATCAAGAATGTTATTGATATCTGCCACATTGAGAATGGAGACAATATCATCAATGATAACTTCCATCTGATCAGAGATGCGTTCAAGAGAAATGTACTGAAACACATCACGAAGGATGCCAACTGTGCCTGGAATAAAATCAACCGCGTTACGGCGAGTAAAGCTTGTTTCGGAGCGCGTCCGCGCGGCAAACAGACCATAGGTGATGGTTTGAGAATACAGATCGGCAAATTGTTCAGGGGTTAGATTCGGCAAAAGATATTTCTGAAAAGCCTGATAAAAACCGTAGATGCCACCTTTTTGCTCTTCAGCCTGTTTGAGCTCTTCGCTAACCACCTGGTCCCGCAGGAAACGCGTGCGCTTGGCAAGTTGGACTGCCAGACTCTCTGCTGTGTAGGAAAGGGGGAGTTTGTAACTGAAGAATCTTTCTGCAAGTTCCTGAAATTCTGATGGATGTTCCAGTTTAGGAGTCGTTTTCAGTTTTTGGGCTGTGAAGGAGCGGGCAATTGTTACACGATCTACTTCCAAGCCATCACGATAGAGGCGGAACTCGTAGAAATCGGTCAGGATAACGTTGGGGAAGGTCTGTAAATATCGTTCTAATTGCTCAGAGGTTTCCACCAGGTCGAGGTTGGTTCCCGGAGCTTTGGCTTCGATGTAGCCAACGATGAAGTGTTCTCCATCCCAAACGCGAAAGTCGGGATTCCCCGCTTCGGTAGCTTTTGGGATGACAGTGACTATAGTTCTGCGACCTTTTTCAAGAGGAAAATCGGTAAAAAGTTCTTTCAGAGCAGGATAGTAAGATTCTTCACGGGCATCGCCCTGTTTTGTTGTTTCAGCGATGGATTTCAGGTAAGTAGTCAGCAGGTCTTTCATAGCAAGCTTCCCATTCCTCTTTGTTGTTGTTATTCAATTGTAAACCATGCTATTCGGCGTGGGTACTTCCTGCAGGTATTTGAACCAACCATAGTTCTCGCCGGTCTCCTGACCGTGCGAGGGGGTTGACCATCAGGTCGCATACTGTAGGGGTAACCCTCCCGAGGTTACCTGTGGTCTTAACCGGGCAGGCACGGGGTCTGTCCCTACCGAAAAACGCCGGTCTTCCCGAGATGAAGAAGCCGGATTGGAAAGTGCAATGCCCAAAGGGCACCTGGTCCGGTCTACAGCCTCAACCGGTCAGTTAACCGGAATCAAGAGCAGCATTTTTGCGCTGCCAGTATCAGTGAAAACTGCACCTTCTGCCAATTGACAAGGAAATGAGGTCGCTGCTGCAACGCTTAAAAACAGTTTGGATAACCTTGGTGCGGGTGTCAATCAGATAGTTCAAGGAATGTGTGCTGAGATTTCATCAGAATGAAGTAAAATTAGATAAATGTAACTTGCACACTTAGCTCACACAACGACACACGAAAGGAATTCCCATGTACCAGAAATTAATCCTTGTAGGCAATCTTGGCAGAGATCCGGAGATGCGCTATACCCCCGATGGCAAAGCGGTCACCAGTTTTTCGGTCGCAACCAGCCGCCGCTATAACGATAAAGATGAGACCACCTGGTTCCGTATTTCAGTCTGGGGAAAACAAGCAGAAGCCTGTAACCAATACCTGACAAAAGGCTCAAAGGTCCTGGTGGAAGGTCGTCTGCGCCCGGATGCCAACACTGGCGCTCCCCAGGTTTTCCAAAAGAAAGACGGCAGTTGGGGCAGCAGCTTTGAAGTCTACGCGGAAACTGTTCGCTTCCTCTCCAGCCGTGGTGAAAGCAACCCCGATACCAGTGACACGGTTGACGACGACGAGATTCCGTTCTAACCATGCCCGAGCCCCAGAAAATCCCGTTTATGGTCCCGGATGATCTTGAACCGCGGTACATAAACACTGCCTATATTACCCATACTCCCCACGAGTTCATCCTCGACTTCGCCACGATGATGCCGGGTCTGAAAAGCCTCAAACTCAACACCCGCCTGATCCTTTCGCCGCTGACGATGAAGCTCTTCCAACGCGCGATCAATGAGAACATTGCTCGCTACGAGGCGAATTTTGGTGAGGTCCGCATCCCGCGCGGGCACACCCTGGCGGACGAGCTTTTCCGCGATAAGGGTGGTCAGAACCCTACGGATGAGACAAAATGACCAATCAGCTCGATTTGATCTGTGACCAAATACGGCGCGAATTTGACCAGAAAACTGCTTTACGTGACGCAGCCCTCAAGCAGGCGCGTGAACTGACGCGACATGCCTCCCTGGCAATCCGGGCGATCCACCGTGAGGACCACGGAGAAGCGCAGTCGGAGATTGGTCAGGCGCGTGAACTGGCGCAAGCCCTGACGAACACGCTCCGCACCGGGCACCCCGATCTGTTCTTCGCAGGATACACCCAGGATGCCCTCAAGGAATACTGCGAAGCCTGCCTGACGGTGGCGATGATCAAAGGCGAAGCTCTGCCCACCCCACAGGAGCTGGACGCGGAGCCGCCTGCCTACCTGAACGGGCTCACCGAGACCCTCGGCGAGCTGCGCCGGCGCTGCCTGGATTTGCTACGCCCCGGCTACAGCGCTGAGGTTGAACGACTTTTGGCATTGATGGATGACGTCTTTACCCAATTGCTCACGATGGACTATCCTGATGCCATCACTGATGGTCTGCGCCGACGAACCGACCTGGCGCGCGGCATCATTGAACGCACCCGGGCAGACATCACCGTGTCTTTCCGGCAAAACGAGCTCGAGAGCAAGCTGGACCGTCTTTCTGGGCTGCTGGAGGACACGCAAGCCTGATGCGCAAGGTGCGCGCTTCGGAGCTGGGAAGCTTCAACTACTGTAAGCGTGCCTGGTGGTATCAGCAGCAAAACATGCCCTCCGAAAACCAGGGAGCAATGGATGCGGGCAGCCATGAGCACAGAGAACACAACCGCGGGGTAAAACTCGCGGTTTTCTATAAGTGGCTTGCTCTGGCAGTGTTGGTTCTTGCAATTGTGTTAACAATCTGGATCCTGCGATGAGCGATTTGTGGTGGCTGGTTCTGCTCCTGTTTGGGCTGGCTATTGCGTTGCTGCTGCTCAGCCTGCGTGAGCGCCGCAAAAGCCGACTTCCCCAGGCGCAAGTGGTGTATGCAGATACCGACCTCTGGCAAAAAGTCCCGGCAACCCTGGTGGATCAACGACTTGGGATGGTGGGCAAACCGGATTACGTGATGAGAACCAGGCAGGGCGGGCTGATCCCGGTGGAGATCAAAACCGGTCACACTCCTGAAACCCCCTACGACTCCCACCGCCTGCAGTTAATGGCTTACGGGCTGCTTATTCAAAGCAATTATGCCCAAATCCCGCAATACGGTCTGCTGCATTACCCAGAAAAGGTTTTCAAGGTGGACTTTACGCCTGAACTACAAGCCCAGCTGGTGGAAACGCTGGAAGATATCCGGTGGATAGAAACGCAAATTGAAGCTCCAGCCCGCTCTCACAGCAGCAGCGCGCGCTGCCGCAGTTGTGGTTACCGTGGGATCTGTGACCACAAGATAATCTGAGTGCGCTTCAGTCCAGAGGGACTTGGGTCACTTTTCCAATCGAAGACGGAATTGAAAGCGAGGTTTGATGAAAAAGGTACTCTTTTATGCCATGACAGGCGAAAAGATGTGTTTTCAGCATGTGCTGATGAATGCCCTGGATCTGCACAATGCCGGGTTTGAGGTGAAGGTCATTTTGGAGGGTGCTTCTGTGAAGCTGCCTTCTGTATTAAAAGAAGAAAACAACCCTCTTTTTGGCAAAGCCATTGAAGCAGGACTGATTGCAGGGATTTGTTTTGCTTGTTCGAAGGTACTGGGGGTGTTTGAGGCGAATCTCGCTTTGGGACTTCCGATGCTGGATGACATGTACGGGCATGCCGGCATGAAGTCCTACCTGGGGGATGGTTACGAAGTAGTGAGCATGTGAGCTGCTTCGGGTAATGATTGACAATCCCCCCGCGCTCGATTATCCTTAACCCGCGCCTGGGCGGGACCGGCGCGGCGGAGCCCTGCGNNTGCGAACCCCGTCAGGTCCGAGAGGAAGCAGCGGTAAGGAGGTTTCTTCGGGTGTTGCCGGTTATCCTGCCCAGGCGCTTTGCAAATTATGGAACAAAAACCACACTCCACCACCCCCCGAGTCTGTTCCTATGAAGGTTCAGACTACCAGGATTCCTTTTGGGAAACCGGCACCCGTCGTTATGAAGACGCCGTGGAAGCCGTCGCGCTGCAGCGCTTGCTCAACCAGCCAGGAAAGCTAATGCTGGAGCTCGGAGCCGGGGCAGGTCGCAATACACCGCGCTATGCCGACTGGCAGAAGGTGGTGCTGCTGGACTACTCACGCACACAACTCGTAAAAGCCCGTGAGCGCCTCGGCGACAGCCACCGCTACATCTACGTGGCAGCGGATATTTACAAATTGCCTTTCGTGGCAGGCTTGTTTGATGGCGCCACGATGATCCGCACCCTGCACCACATGGCGGATCCCGAACTTGCGCTCGAAAACGTGCGCGGCGTGCTGGCAGAGAATGCTGTTTTCATCCTGGAGTTTGCGAATAAACGCAACCTCAAGGCAATCGCGCGCTGGTTGACGGGAAAACAGAAATGGAACCCCTTCGACCATGAACAGGTCGAATTTGTGGAGCTCAATTTTAATTTTCACCCCAAAACGATTCGCAGGCTGCTGAAAGAAACTGGCTTCACCCTGCAAAAGCAGCTGGCAGTTTCGTCCTTCCGGGCAAATTGGTTCAAGAACCATATTCCTCATGACCGACTGGTCACAATAGATAGCGCGCTTCAATCTACGGGTGCCTGGGCACAGTTCACCCCCAGCGTTTTCTCGCGCACTGTAGCCGATGGCGCCTCACCAATGCCCGGGGAAAACGACTTTTTCCGCTGCCCAATCTGTGGTCACCCCCTGCCAGAAGCCGGCTCCAGCCAGACTTGCCCAGGTTGTGGGCAAGTCTGGGAATATCGCGATGGGATCTATGAGTTCCGCATCCAACCCGAGAGTTAAATCCGCAATCCAAAACAAGCTGCGTCCGGTCTTTTCAATCAGCATCCTTCTGATCCTGGTTGCCTGCAATTTTCCCGGACGCACTGAAAACTTGATCGCCGGCACTGCCACCGTGGCTGCCGCGCGCCAGACCGCCGCAGCCATGCTCTACCCAAGCCCCGGTCCAGACGGAACCCCCGTCGTTCACCAACCAACACCTTCTCTCCCCGAAACTCCCAACCCTCAAGCCCCAACACAGGTGATTCCACCCGCTTTTCCAACCGAAACAGGCACGCCAATCCCGCCATATAGCGGTCAGGTGCCTGCTGGCATGACGCTTTACTACAGCCAGTCCGGCGACACGCTTAAGAGCATTGCCGGGCACTTCCGCACCTCCCCCTCGCTGCTGCAAAACCCGACTCAAGCCAACACCGACGGCTTCCTTGCTGTCGGGATCCCGCTCTTCGTGCCTGGGACGCAATTTTATGCCCCCTATCATCAGTTCGTCATAGCAGACAACCTGGTGGTGTATGGACGGAATTCCAGGAGCGTCGACGTTTTGGGCATTAGTTCCCGCGCTGGTGGCTACCTCAACCATTACAATGAGTACCTTTTTGAAGGTCGTTACACCGGTCCGGAGATCGTCGCGCTGGTTGCATTGGAAACCTCCACCGACCCGCGCTTGCTGTTGGCATTGCTCGAATACCAGTCCGGTTGGGTCTACGCCTGGCCAGAGGGCGCAGAAGAAGACAAGTTCCCCTTGAATTACGAAGCGGTTGGGGTGGAAGGGCTTTACGATGAACTGCAAGTGGCAGCCCGCGAGCTTGCCCGCGGTTATTATGGTTGGCGCGAGGGCAGTCTGCAAACCCTGCGCTTCAAAGACGAGAGCCAGGCAACCATTCATCCAGAATTGAACGCGGGCAGTGTGGCAGTGCAGGTTCTTTTTGCCGGTCTTTATACTCCTGCCCATTTTTCTCCGAACCTATACGGCGAGAGCGGCTTCCTAAGCCTTTATCGCCATATGTTTGACGATCCTGACCAACTGGCTTTGGAGGGGGGCGAAGTGATCCCCCAAGGTCTGGCTCAGCCCGCCATGACCCTGCCGTTCCAGCCCGGGCTAACCTGGGCGCTCACTTCCGGTCCTCATATCACCTGGCAAGTTGGCACGCCGCGGGGAGCAATTGACTTTGCTCCGCGGGATGACCTGCCGGGCTGCATCGTTTCAAATGTCTACGCAACCGCTTCATCTTCCGGGCTGGTAGTGCGCAGTTCGCGTGGGGCGGTCGCGGTGGACCTTGACGGTGATGGCAATGAAGGCACTGGCTGGGTCATTATCTACATGCACCTGGCACGGGATGGGCGGATTGCAGACGGAAGCTGGGTGAACACAGACGATCCGCTCGGCTATCCCTCCTGCGAGGGCGGCTACAGCTCCGGCGCCCACCTGCACATCGCGCGAAAATACAACGGTGAGTGGATTGGCGCAAACGGGGCGGTTCCTTTTGTGATGGATGATTGGCTGGCGGTGTCCGGGCAGGGGGCTTATGCGGGTTGGCTGGTGAGGGATGGAGAAACGGTGTATGTGGGCACGAGTGATAAGGAATATACCTGGATCAGGCGGGATGAATAAGCCTGCCTCTAAGGCTTAGACCCTGCAAATATACAAAGCGGCTCGCGGTTCGACCGGTATCACTTGCAGGTTTCCAAAGAAATCGCGCAATTCACCCTGAACGATATTGATGAAATTGAAGTAATCTCCGCCCTCGACCCATTCCAGGATGCTGGTGATGAGAGAGCGCTTATCGGTGTAATCGTGGATGATCACGCGTTTGCCTGCCAGGCGGCGCATTTCCGCATAGAGAGCCAGTCGCTGGGGCGGCTTCATACCGTGGGCAACGTAAGAAGCCAGGCAGACGTCAAACCCCCGCGCGAAGAATGGCAGTCCGCTGTTGACATCCGAAAGCACGCAAGAGGCAGCGTCAGGGCTTAGCAGTTTTTTTGCCTGGCGCAGCATTCCAAGAGACGCATCCACTCCGGTGATCTGATATCCATTGTCGCGCAGGGCGCTGGCCATCGCTCCTGTGCCGCAGCCAACGTCCAAAATGGAGCGGCAGTCCGCGAGAATCTCTTTAACAGGCTGTCGTTGATAGATCTCGAGGTAAAGTTGGTACTGAAGACGGAAACTTCGCCCATAAATGGGGGCGATCAGGTCAAACAGGCGTGAGGATCCATCCGGATCTGACTTTGTGCGCATAGTTAATCCGACTTTTGACGAATTTGACTGACGGTCAGACCGCGTTCAACATTTGCGCCTTCATACAGGGCGAAGACTTGCGGCTCCGCCACCTTTAATTGCTGAACCAGATAGCGCACCATCAACAACTGCGATCCCTGGATTTCACCGGGGAGTTGTGCGGCAAGGGATGCCAGCCAGGGTTGGTAGGAACGGGCAGCCAGAAACACCGGGCGGTTGTAGAGGTCCGGGATCGCTTTGTGCAGGTCGGCTAAAACTTGAGGGTCGTTGGCTTCAGGCGCAAGAACAGGCTGCACCCAGACCCCTTTGGGACCGTAATCCAGGTCTGCATAGCCAAGCAATCCGCCTTCGGCGTGGTAGAGCACCAATCCAAGCGCAGCTTTGCGCGTGAGCGGTTCAATTGGTTGGAATAAACCGGGAACCACACCGCGATAGAGGGAGGTCATGGCGCGCATATCGTTTGCATTCCAGGTGCGCCATACAAATTCAGGCTTACTATCGCCCAAAGCTGTGGCTGCCAGGCGGAAGACGCTTTGGTTTGCCCAGGTCAGGAATCCGGCTTTCTTAAAGCCGGTGAGATGGGGAGAGTTTTCAGGTAAGTCGCAGGTGATGTAGTGCGTACCCCATTTGCCAGCCTTGGAGATCAAGTTTTCGAGCAAACAGGCGATATCGCTCTGATCTGTGTCCGCCAGGGCGCCAAGGAAGGTTAGCTGCCCCAGGGTTTCATCCACTCTGCTGATCACCTGGGCGTAGCAGGGGCGCTCCGGGTCATTGTCACAAAAGCCAATATACTGCTCCACGGGTGGAGAGAGGCTGTGCATCAAATTTCGTAAATTGAAAGGCTCTCCGCGCGTGACCAGGCGCAGATAATCGAGGCTCTGCAGCATGTCGGTCCGACGCAAGATGACCGAAAGGTCGATGGGGTTCAGCCGGTGGATTGCGATTTTGCCAACTCCAGGAAGTACTGATGAAAACGCAGGTCTTTGGTGAGCTCGGGGTGGAAAGAAGTAGCGAAAAGTTTGCCTTGCCGGGCGGCGATCACCCGACCATCAGGCAGGCTCAGCATGGCTTGGGCTTCACCCCAGATTTGTTTGATGATTGGTCCGCGAATGAAAGTGAGATGATAGGGTGCTTCAGGGGACTGCAGGAAGGGCACCACAATCTCGATTTCAAATGAATCAATCTGGCGTCCGAAAGCATTACGCTCGATTTCCATATCCATCAGAGCGAGCAGAGGTTGATCGCGTCCGATTTCCTTCGCCATTAGGATTGCGCCGGCGCAGGTGCCCCAAACAGCGCGGGTCTGCCCAAAGGCACGGATGGGCTCCAGTAAACCGTACGCAAGCATCAGTTTCCCGATGGTGGTCGATTCGCCGCCGGGGATGATCAAGCCCTGCAAGCCTTCAAGCTGCTCAGGCAGGCGCACTTCTTTTACATCAGCCCCGAGTTTCTCGAGGCTGATGCGGTGTTCACGAAAATCGCCCTGCAGGGCAAGCACGCCAATTTTCATCGGCAAAGTATCCTCTACCAGCCGCGGTCGGCCATCTTTTCGGCGTCGGGCAGGTTGACTGCTGACCGCCCAACCATTGCCTCGCCCAGGTTGCGGCTGACTTCAGCCAAAATCCTGGGCTCATTGAAGTGGGTGGTGGCTTTGACGATCGCCTGGGCGCGTCTGGAGGGATCACCAGACTTAAAAATGCCCGATCCGACAAACACACCGTCCACGCCGAGTTGCATCATCAGGGCTGCATCGGCAGGTGTGGCAATACCGCCTGCGGCAAAGTTGACCACGGGCAGAGCTCCCAGTTCGCGCACCTGCATGCACAGTTCGTAGGGCGCCTGGATATTCTTGGCAAAGGTCATCACTTCTTCTTCAGGCAGCGATTGCAAGCGGCGAATATCGCCGTACACCGCGCGGGCATGGCGCACTGCTTCCACCACATCGCCTGTGCCAGGCTCGCCTTTGGTGCGCATCATTGCCGCGCCTTCGCCGATTCGGCGCAGGGCTTCGCCCAAATTGCGGCAGCCGCACACAAACGGCACTTTGAAGTCGTGCTTGTTGATATGGTAGGCTTCATCTGCCGGGGTGAGTACCTCGGATTCGTCAATGTAGTCCACGCCGAGGGCTTCAAGGATCTGAGCCTCCACAAAATGACCGATGCGGCATTTTGCCATAACCGGAATGCTGACCGCTTCCATGATCTTCAGTACGAGTTCCGGGTCACTCATACGGGCAATGCCGCCATCCGCGCGGATATCCGCTGGAACACGTTCCAGCGCCATGACCGCCACAGCGCCGGCATCTTCAGCAATTTTTGCCTGATCAGGCGTAACCACATCCATGATCACCCCACCTTTGAGCATTTCCGCGAGTCCTTTTTTGACCGCGAACCCAGAAACTTCTTGTTCCATGCAACCTCCAACAAATTGTTTAATATTCTATTGGGATTTTACCACCAACCAACCCCCTTTTGCGTTCAAGCGGCTGCCTCTCTGAAAGCGGCAATCAACTCCCGGTTAAAAGCTGGGATATCAGCTACAACCCTGCCCCAAACCTGGTTGCCATCACGAAAAGCAGGTTCATCAACCCAGCTGGCACCGGCATTGAGCAGGTCGTCCTTGATACCCAGGGAGCCAATAGTCTTTTTCCCGGCAACGATCTTTGCTGAGATTGCCAACAAACCACCATGGCATATGATGCCGATGATCTTGCCTTGTTCGTTGATATTGGCAACCAGATCAGTGGCTTGTTTGTATCGCCGCACTTTATCCGGAGCCCAACCGCCCGGCAAGACCAGTCCAAACAGGTCGTCGGCAATTAGGTCCCCGATTTTTGTATCCGGTTTGATTACAAGCCCGTTTTTACCCTTGAATGGGTTCAAATCCATCGCCGCTGTCAATACAATCATGCCCTCTTCCTGCAAGCGCATTGCCACTGCATAATATTCCAGATCTTCAACGCCTTCAGCTACAAGGAAGGCAACTTTTTTCCCTTCGAGTGTCATTTTTTCTCCTGTTTTCTTTTGTTAATATTGAACTATTAGTCAGTCACCCTGAAATGGATGG
>DIVL01000039.1:787-4894 GCA_002435825.1 Anaerolineaceae bacterium UBA6133 | reverse complement strand
GCGCTCAGCCCAGTGATCCAATTTTTCAGTTCAATTCTTGCCAATTCACCATCAGTCAATTGATTTTGCTCATCTTGATGGGCGACATAGGTATTCCTGAAATTGCGGATGTGATCGACGCGTTCAAAGAGCTTTGAATTGTTGAATTTGCCAAATTTATTCCGGATCGATGCAAATATACCTCCTACATTGATAGGGGGATCCATCCTGGCATACTCAAGACAAAAGCTGAGCAACCCGATGGGCATAATGAAGCTGCTGTATACGAGCGCTTTCTTCAGCGCTGCTGCATTTTTTCGCAGCCAGGTGAGATCACGATCATTGATCATGAAATAATCCGGCTCAAAATAGCGATCCTGATCGGCTTTGATATGGGGAATTTCAGGCAGCAGCAAGGTTTTAACCAAATTCTTCGAAACCTGGTCCCATGAAGGCAGCAGAGGTGTAAAGCAAGGCGCAAAGGAACCTTTCTTATCCTTAATAAAGTTAAAGAGATTGACGGATTCATCAATCATCTTCCTATAGCTTTCAGGAAGGGTCTGGTAGTCTTCTGCCTTGATGAATTGATCGCGCAGGGTCTCAGTCTCAATCTCAGGAACCTGGTAAAAGGGCAGTTCGGGCTGGCGCGCATCTGCCACCTGAAGCAGTCTTGCTAGCTCTGGTGCACAGGCGTCCCTAAGCATCTCGATCTTTGTGCCATTGAACTTTCTGAATATGTCTTCCGGGACAAAAAGATATTCCCAAGTCACACCTGACCCGCTGGCAGATTTGCACCAGGCAGCCGCCGCCCTGGCTTTGGCAAATACCTCCTGCTCAACCTCTCCCTTGGTCTCCACCAGGTAATACTTTCCGCTGACTGTGCGCACAAAGAAATCCGGGGTATAAAAAGCGTGACGGTTGGCAGTTCCCTGGTAATCGATCCGCAGTGCCTGGGGACCGGCGTTCTTGGCGAAGGCAGCCACATCATCCGCCCCATCAATGAATTGGGCAAACACGACCTCAAGATTTCGGTTGCACGGCACCAAATTAAAGAGGGTACGCTGTGCTGGCTGTGCCGGGCGGTGTTCTGAATGGGTCACCTGGAAGGGTTTCCAGTTGGTCAGAGATAAGGGCGCACCAGCCGGGATGCGCTCCTGGCTGATGGTGGTTTTGCTTCGCAGCAGCGGGACGAAAGCATAACGGATATACTCCCTCACGTCCGGGTCGCCCAGCCTTGCCACCAGGTGTTTGTCGAACAGACTGACTGGTTTTTCAAAAAGCTCTTCGGTCAGGTAGCGCTCTAAAAGCGGTGCCACACGCGGATGGATCCCCCGCAGTTTGCAGATGGTCTCGAGTTCCTCACGGTAAAAAGTGATGGCGCCGATGCCGTCCTGAAGCAGCGGCAGGCTGATCTTCATGCGTTCCACCACCTCATTGGTAATGAGAGCACGTCCCTCAAAGTCCAGAACCACTTCACGCGGCTCGCCCAGGTTGAGTCTGGGAAGCCCCACGGCAGCCTGTTTAACCTCATCAAAGGAGATGTCATCCATCAAGGGGACGATGCGGTAGGCATCTGTCAGGGTGGGAATGCCGATCTCCAGGCTATGCCAATCCTTGGATGGATCGGGAAAGATGCTGACCGTGGTGCGGGGTACCTGTTCGATATCCACATCCGGGATGGGCAGACCTTCCTGCGCCAACTCCTCTTGGTAAAGTTTTACGAAAGCGGGATGTTCCACCACAGTAACCGTTTCCATGGCCTGCCCGGGGACGGTCATGCGGCGCAACCCTCTGCCAAGCGTCTGCTCAGGCAGGATGTTGGCGGCGGCATTGTAGGGGCGCAGCGGCACGATGGTGGTGACGTTCTTGACGTCCCAGCCTTCCCGCAGCATCAGCACGGAAACAATGCAACGGTAGGGGCTGGTGTTGGCGTCCAACTCCCGCGAGAGTTTGCGCAGTTGCCTGAGGTCCTCGTCGCTGATCTCCTTTTCATTGGGCTCAAAGATGTATTCTTCCTGCCCGCCCCGCTTTATCTTTTTTACTTTGCCTTTCAGGTTGGTATGCAGGTTGATGGTCTTGCCGTTAAGCAGCTGAAAAGTGGGGTCTGTATCCAAGCGTTTGGTGATCTGGTCCGCCGCTTCGGTATCCTCGCACATGACAAACATGAGCGGTTTTTTACCGCTTTCTTTCCATTCCTCATCGGACTTGAGCCAGCGGGCGTAACCCAGGCGCAGGTGCTCGTCATAGCGGTAGGCGGCGTTCTGGTCAGCGTGTTCCTGCAACTGCCCGACATGCCCGATGATGGGTACCTTGACAATGCCGGCGTCCACCGCCTCGCCCAAAGGCGAGTCGCTCACGATGTGCTTGAACAGATTGCCGTCCTTATCCTTGGGAGTGGCGGAAAAATCCAACTGGGCGGTCAGCCCAACCCCATTGCGGGCTTTATAGGCGTCGTTCAAAAAGGTCAGAGCTTCCATCCAGGCTGAATCCGGGTCCCACAGGTGGTGAGCTTCGTCGTTGATCACCATCAGGCGCGGGTGCGAGGTGACCCGCTTGCGCAGGGCTTCGCCGGTATCCAGGGCATGCCCCCGCGAGACTGCCGGTCCCATCCAGGAGTAGGTCTCCGCTTCCGCCCGGGTGGCGCGGCGCGGCTCATACAGGCGGTGAATGTTGGTCAGGTAGAGCGTTCCGCCGGTGGCGGCGCCGCTGGCCTCGTCCTGCAGCACGGTGGAAAGGTTCCAGTCGCCCTTCCAGGCGGGTGGGATGAGCGGGTCGGTATCAAAGATACGCCCATCGCCAAAATCCTGTTTCAGCCGCTCAAACACGGTCAGGTTGGGGGCGATCACCAAAAAGTTCTTTGCCATCGGGCTGTTACTCTCCCGCAGGGCGTGAAAGTACGACCAGACGATCGCCAGGCTCATGATCTTGGTCTTGCCGGCGCCGGTGGCAACCCGAAAGGCGTAGCGGGGCCAGAGGTCTTCCTCGGGGGTGATGCCCTGGGCAGCCAGTTCAGCATCCGCCCCGCCAAATTCCGCCGTGAACTCGGAAAGGGTGCGCAGATTGCGCACTTCCAGCAGGTAGATAAAGGCTTCCAGCGCTTCGCGCTGGCAGAAATAGTAATGAAATTCCTGCGGTTCACCGCTGCTGTTGGTCATCTGGTGATCGTGGCAGAACCAGTGCGTCAGCAGTTCGCGGGTGGTGTCGGATGCGCTGGCATAGTCATTGGAGCGCCATTGGTCCAGGGCATGGCGCAGGCTGTTGGCAATGGCGATGCTGCTGGGGCGGCGTCCCTTCTGCACCACGGCCGGCTCATTAGGCCGTACGGCGCGGGTGCGGTGCCGGTTGGGCTCTTCCCAAGGGGCAAAGAGCGGTTCAAGGGCTGCTAGGTTAATGCTGTCTTCAGGCATGAAGGTCCCCTTTCCAATCAGATATTGACCACTACGGTGATGGATGTATCCACCCCGAACACGTCCACCACCTTGACGCAAGCGGTGTACCCTGAGGGCACGGTGTGCTTTCCGGGTTTGTCGTAGGCATAATGCAGATCGGAAACAGTGGGCAGGGCACGGTTCTTGCGCGTGCGGAAAGCCTGCCAGTGATGGTTGAAAGGCTGACCTGGGTGGTAGTCAAAGTCCACCGCCCAGAAGTCAATGAAGTCAAAACCGGATTGCACTGCGCGCTCCCGCAGAGCTTCCAACTCCTTGGAGGGCACTTCAGTGAGGGAGGGCAGGAACTTGGTGAGCTTAATATCAACGGTCTTTGTTCCGTCTTCTGAATGAATCACCGGCTGCGCCTGCAAGGTGGCGACCTCCAGAAAGGGCGGCGGATTCTTGCGGTTGCGCTCCATGATCTCGCGCGGGATGGGGATGAGCTTGATTTTCATGCCCAGTTCGCTTTCGAGGGCGTCGCAGGCCATGCGCAGGTCCATCTCAAACTCCCAGGCCAAGCAGTTGACTTCGCGCCCGCCGGCACTTTTGGCTGCCAGTGCCACGGCTCTCACCTCCTCACGGGTGAAGATGCTGTCGATGCGGTCAACGTGCACGTAGGCGCCGGCTTTGCGCGCGTGCAGCAGAGGTGAGGGAGAGTTGGGCAAAGGCTCGGCACGGTAGAACTCGAGCACCACGCGGC
>DIVL01000039.1:249-625 GCA_002435825.1 Anaerolineaceae bacterium UBA6133 | reverse complement strand
CTTCGGGTTTTTGGGTGGGGTAATCTATTCTCTCATTTGAATTTGCTGTTATGGGTTGAACATCAGTGTCATCCCACAAATCGCCGATATAATTTCCAGATTTTTCATCCAAATATCTTTTTACTCTTGGAAGATTATTTGATGTAAAGAATATGACTCCACTCTTCACTCCCTCGTCAATTTTCTCCTGACTCCAGATCCAATGTTTTCCTGATGGAGGTTNNCATTTTGTGTAAAATCGAAAGACCCGTATCTTCTACCGGTCCCGGATTCTGTATATGGATAATTTTTATCATCTTTAGTACTCTCAATAAATTGAGGATTAAATTTCGCTCCACCTTTTCTGTAAAACAATATTGAATCCTTTACATTACTA
>DIVL01000039.1:0-149 GCA_002435825.1 Anaerolineaceae bacterium UBA6133 | reverse complement strand
ACATCATAAATAAGTATGAATCAGTACCCCTCCCCCACATATCACGATAAGCAACCATCTCTAAGGTACTTTGATCCTTCTGAATTGCCTCTTTTTCTTCCCCCAAAGGCACATTCATGGTGAAATTGAACTTACCCTAATCTTGTAGA
>DIVL01000024.1 GCA_002435825.1 Anaerolineaceae bacterium UBA6133 | reverse complement strand
CTGAAGGATGGATAACCCTGCCAGCCAAGGGATGATTGTGTCTGCAGGAGACACATTGCGCGTTGAATGCATCAAAATGCGACGGATCTGGGATAGAAGACAGCAAACATAGATACTTGCCTGAATGATAAACCTTTGATTTGTGATGCACTTAATTAGATGCAATTGCCCTGGGTAATCTGCTTTCGAAACAAAGTAAATCTCCTTGGGTGGATGGATAAAGAATTGGAAGCCAGAAATTACATTATCTGGTGAATGTAATAAAGAGGCATTGTTCTGGTTATATTCAGGAGAAAACTTACTTGTGATGCTTCAGGTACCATTTCAGAGTGCTTCTTGCCAGGGCTCTATTGATAGGGTAGTCGCTTTCTTCCGAAATATCCTTGGGTCCTTTTTTCAGTAATACGGACAGAAAAGGTATAAGTTGATTCTCGTAGATCTTCATGCACTTCTTTGGTTCGAAACTCGGCCAGGCATTGCAGCCAACGTAAAGTCTCCTATTGGATGTGTCAACAAAAGAAGGGATCTCATCGTAAAGTGGATCATCCGTATCAATAATATACTTTTCTAATGTACCGTACGGTATTCCCTCAAACCCTTTTACAGTTGGTGGATCTGCATCAAGGTCATATGGATCAGCGGTGATATCCAGAATAACTGCATGTTCAGGGAGGTTTCCCAGCATTGAGTTTCGGATAATAACCTTCGAGGTGTCCTTTCGCTTGGTCGCGTCAGCGAGAATATCTGCTGAGGAAAGAATGTTCTTGAGTGCCTTTTCATCTCTCAAGACGGCTCTGCTCAAAACTGTAACAGTCATTCCAGGTAAATTTTGGGGTACAAACTCGGCGTCACTTATCTTCTGAAGAGCCCTAATCGCTTTCTGACCAACGGGTCCAACACCTACAATGACTGCTTTAAGGGGACTTCTGTTGGGAGAAGCGAATTCCGGACAGCGTTTCTTCAGTTCCTTGAAAGCGACTTTAACCGCAGGATTTGAAGTGCCTTCATAGTAGACAAAGAGCCTTTTACCCTCGTCATTGGTAATGCCGTCCATCGAAAATGGCAGTATACCGGTTTTCTGAATGAGCTGGTTGCGAGCTGGCCTTGCCTCGTAATGGAGCATGGAGAAAAGAATCGAACCTTTTTTCATTTTGGCTATGACAGATTGTTTTGGGGCTCTGACCACGATCACAAGATCCTTGTGGTAAAGCTCATCCAGTGATTCAAGGAAGGTTAACTTGGGATTTTCCTCTAGATAATCTTTATGAGTAAAACCCATATCCTTTCCGTAGCCTGCTTCGAGGAAAATCTCTTTATCCGTCAATCTGCTCATCTTCCCGAAAAGGGAGGGTAGAAAATCTCTTTTTTCTTCAGGTCCCTTGTGCATCCGTGGAAAAGCAATAGTTGATATGTTCACTTATGCATCCTTTCAAAGATAAAATCATTTGGGTAACTCCAATCGGATTAGAGTCTCATAAACTTTCAAGATTAGTATTACCCAATGTGTAATTTGGTGGCATCAATTCTCGCAACACTCCCGCTTAGCAAAAGACAGGCAGGTTTATTAGCCGTCTGATAACGACTAGTCCCGCTAAGACTTCGCTGAAACATCAAAAAACTAAAAAGACAGAGTTTCCAGATCGAAAAAAAATGTTACTTGCTTATCTTTACCGATTTGCGCGGGTTCAATTTTGACCCCTAAATCACAGGCAGCTATGTCTGATTTGCCGCGTGTGTAGTGAAAACATCCTGTGCCAAATATTGCTAGAGTGCCAGCCTCTTAATCGATCAGGTTGTTCTGATTGAGGCAGTGAAGCCTTTGTTATTTGCCCAAACCGGATTATTTTCAATTGATTGCCAGCTCTACTGGCCTGACCACTTATGGACATTAGTCATGCCAGATCGCTGATTACAGCACTTCTCATCAGAAAATGATTATATGCGAGTGTCAAATCCTCGTCAAACAAACGTTAGAACATCTCTCTTTTCTATGAACTTCTCAAGTCACGAAATAAAGCCTGGTTCAGCTTGAGTTGGATCGAACGATTTTCGCTCCACTCGCGAAACAAGGCTTCGGAAATCCCGAATGGCGCCAGGACCGCACTGCCTGCCTTGGCCAGCAATTCTATATACTTCGGTTTGTTTACTTCCAGTGCATCGATTGGCTTGCCCAGATCCCAGGCAACTACATCCGGCTCACCCTTGCGATAAATAAAGCGGATGCGCATACCGGGTTTGACGGGCATACCGGCTGCTTCCATCTGCCGCGCGGCTCGCACTGAAGCCGTGCTGGCTCTGTAGGCTTCGAGCGCGTAACTGACCTTGCCGTTGATCACCAGCTGATCTAACGGCACCTGGTTTTCTTCCAGCTTTTGCAGTGAGGTGTAGTAGAAAGAAAACGCTTCATGGATGCAAGCGGAAAGCTCAGCTTTGGTGCGTGCCTGCCCCAGCAGGGCGATCATTTGCTTTTGCACAGCCGCAATCCAAATGGGTGTGTCGCGCCGGCGCGCCTCCAGCCCGCGCACTTTGATCTCACCGCTTTGAAAAACACCAAAATAGCGGTTGGCAATCGGGATGCGCGCGTCGGTCTTGGACGGTAAGAAAGCCACCCAGCGGTAAACGCCATCCAGGTTGATGGTCAGCCCGGTGTGCAGGTTGATTTTGCTGATCACATCGGTGAAGTGCTCTTGCTTGTTGCAGCCCCTCTTTTTGATCCAGAGCGCGTCGACGTACATGTGGAGCACCTCAAAGCCTTCTGATTCCGCCACTTCTTTGGCGCGCAGCAGCACTTCCCGACCGCCTTTGGTGACAGCTTCGTGCGCTTCTATGCGTCCATAACGTGCGTTTTTATAGCCCAAAAATCCAAAACAAACCACCAGCAGCCACTTCAACGCGTTGGCGCGTTCCTTCAATGTTGCAACCATCGGGTGATCCGGCGGGTATTGGCGGATCTTCTTCTTGATCTCCACGCGCTTTTCGTAGAGGGGTTTGAGCGTCAGCGGTACCACACCCAGTTCTTCCCTGGCGGGCTCGAGCAAATCCGGCAGAGGCACCTCCGGCGAGATATTGCCTTTGATGATCACCGCCGGGTACATTGAGACAAAATCCACCTGTGCCACGTCCATGTGCAGCCCTGCTTTGGGTTGGTAGATCATCCCGCCGCGGTCGGATTGGATCAATTGGATGCCGCTCTTGAACTCTTCCACCTGGCGTTTCTGATAGGGCACTAAAACGTCTTTCTCAAGCGCGGTGATAACCTGCATGGCAGAAATCCCCTGCCCGGGCGAGACTCGCGCCGCTTTCTCGATGGGCAGCGTGGTAACGCGTGCCATTTCCAGCGTGCCGGCCAGGCTGTAGTCAGACCACATCATTGAGGATTTGCGGTCCACGTGACAGCGACCGAAGAGGTGGGCTTCTTCCGGGCGGTAGATGATGTGCCCATAGGAGAAGTAGGTTGTTTCTTTCTGCCAGCGGACCGGGCGCGTGGTATCTCGGTTGAGCTGCAGGGGAATGTCTTTTTCTTCCGATTGCGCGCTCAGAAAGGGGATCAACCAACTATCTCCCCAATCGGTGACAAGGATATCCGGATCATAGGCTGCCAATGCCTCGTTGATCAGCCGCAGGTAATCGCCGGCAGGGTCCAGCGGGACCTGCCGCGCGAAGCGATCTGTGCGCATGAGCAACGAGCGCACCTTGCCGCGGTTTGGGTCGCAATCCGGCTTTAGTTCAAAGATGCGCAGGGGCGGCAGCTCAGGTATCAGATCCCAACGGGTGTTGAGAGGGCGGATGGATTGGATGACCTGGTTTTCATCTGCCTCCAATTCGCACAGCGCCAACGGGAAGACGCCGTGGCGAGCCATGTAGCGCGTGCCGATGGTAACATCCGCGTCATAGTAGGTCAGGTCGGGGAACTCAGCTTCAATATCGCGAAATAGTCTGACCTGGCTGGCGGGTGAGATCATATCAATCTGCATCACATCGACTGGATCTGCCGCAAACACATCCTGCTTTTGTTTGCGGCTGAGCCCCAAAACACCCGTTTTGCCGCTGACACGCTTCCAGAGCGCGCGCAGCTGTTCGTTGGGACCGGCAACATGGAAGCTGAGCGGGAAAGCCTGCCTGAAACAGGCACGCCGATCATCTTCCCCGATGAACCACAGCGTCAACCCTTCTTCCTGGTTGAGGTAGAGGTCCAGCAGCCAGCCGCGGAAGGACATCAGGGCGCCTCCTCAAAGTCGGCATAATTCAAGGCGCTGGCAGGCTCGGGCAGCATTTCCGGGGGGATTTCCACCAGGTCTGCTGTCGTTTCCTTCTGTGGGGCGTCAAATATGGCTGAGACGGTGGCGTTCAGCAGTTGAATGAATTCGTCTTCCTTTTCCGCCTCGATACGATCGGCTTTGAAGGGGTCCGCGTTGGGCAGCACTTTTTGCATGGATTTCAGCTGTTTGTAGAGCTCCAGCAGGATGGCAATCAGGTACATGTCCAGTGGATAAAGATTGGAAGCGTAGGAGGCTTCAGCCAGATGCAGACGCGACATAACCAGGAGTTCATCCAAAAGCACCTGGTCATCTTTGCGCAGGGCGCGTTTGAAGCGGTTAAGCGCGGCTTCTTCTTCCTGCCAGGTTTGGGTGATGGATGCAATCGTTCTTCCCATAGTTGCCTTGTCTAAAAGAGTGCCAGCTGTAATTCCTGGCTGGTCGGGAGGGAGAGAGGTTCTTCCCAACACACGTCTACACTGGCTTTGAGTTGCTCGAGCAAAACGCCTCGATTTTCAGCAATGGCGGGGATCTGGCGCGTGCTGATCACCACTGGCGCGAAATAGCTCAGGTTTTCAAGTAGATCCAGGCTGTGATTGAGCAGCCGCTGGCTGTCTTTAAGCTCTACATCCTCATCCAGGAAGGTCGCCAGCATGTCCAAAAGTACCAGTGGTTCACGGGGAGGATCTTTGGCAGTTGCCTGGATCATTGCCAGTACTTGGTAGCAGGTGAAGGCGCGCGAAAGGCGAATGTTGTTCATCACACTGACGGGGTCGGATGTGTAAGGGCGGATCAGCCTGGCCACCGCATACATGTTGGAGCGATTGCCGCAATCCAGCACGGTGACCGTCTGCTTCAGTGCCAGGGCGGAGATGAGCTGCAACATGCGATCTGTGAGCGCATGCGCGCCGATGGCAAGAAAACGCTTGGGCGGCAGCGGCATTTTGAAGAGAGTTAATGAGTCCGGGCGGTAGGATTCCATCATGCTCTAATTATATAGAACAATTGTTCTAATGTCAAGAAATATATGGAATAGAAAGCCTTAAATAGTGTGGGTTCAGAGCGGGTGCGTGATCATCAATTATCGATCAAAAAGTAATAAAATTAGAGGGTTTGGATGCGAATTCTATGAGATAATACAGGCGAACAATCCGGTCTGGGAGGCAGATCACAACTCGCCCTGACATAAACTGCGTTTGTTTTCTGTCAAACCTCACCCCCAGATCCTTAGAGAAAGGGAATCATTTATGAATGAGAAAATCGTCATTGCCGGGTCGTGTCGTACTGCGATAGGGAAGCTGAGCGGCATGCTCTCAACTGTTCCTGTAGCAAAGCTTGGTGAAGTCGTTATCCGGGAAGCTGTCCGCCGGGCAGGAATCCAGCCGTCTGATGTTGACATGGTCTACATGGGCTGCATCCTGCAGGCGGCACAAGGGCAGAATGTCGCCCGCCAGGCTGCTGTCAATGCTGGTGTTCCGATCGAATCCCCCGCAGTGACTATAAATGTTGTCTGCGGTTCCGGTCTTGAGGCAGTCAACATGGCTGCCAGGATGGTTTTGCTTGGTGAAGCAGATGTAGTGGTGGCTGGCGGCATGGAGAATATGTCGGCTTCTGCCTATGCCCTTCCCCTGGCACGAGCAGGCTACCGCCTTGGCGACGGCAAGCTGGTCGACACGATGGTAAATGATGGTTTGACCGATGCTTTCAGCCAGTTGCATATGGGCATCACGGCTGAAAATGTGGCGGAACAATGGCATTTGACCCGCCAGGAACTGGATAAATTCTCTGCTCACTCGCAGCAGAAAGCCGCACAAGCCCAGGCTGAAGGCAAATTTGTTGACGAAATTGTGCCTGTTCAGGTGCGCGTCAAACGAGAGGTTATCGATTTCATTGAAGATGAAGGCATCCGTGGGGAGACTACGGCAGAGGGACTGGCAAAGCTAAAGCCTGCCTTCAAGCCTGATGGGATCGTTACTGCGGGGAACTCCTCTACAATTAATGATGGCGCCGCAGCGGTGGTCGTGATGAGTGAAGAGAAAGCCCGTGAACTCGGTGTTACCCCCGAAGCGATCTGGCTTGGCAGTGCCCTGGAAGGCGTTGAGCCCTCAATTATGGGCATTGGTCCCGTGGCAGCCACCAAGAAACTGCTGGAAAAATTAGGCAAGGGCATTGCTGATTTCGATGTCGTCGAAGCTAACGAAGCTTTCGCGGCTCAATCCGTGGCAGTTTTGCGCGATCTGGGCATGGATCCAGACAAGGTAAATGTTAATGGCGGCGCGATTGCCTTGGGGCATCCCATTGGCGCATCCGGATGCCGTATTCTCGTCTCGCTGATCCATGAAATGAACCGCCAGGAAAGCGCGAAACTGGGACTGGCAACGCTCTGCATCGGCGGTGGCATGGGTTGCGCCACGGCAGTAGCAAAACCTGAGGCATAAGCATGGCGCTCGTTCAGTACGAAACAGTAAGACAGCTCGGACTGATCACCATCAACCGACCGGAGGCTCTGAACGCGTTAAATAGGGCTGTTTTGCAAGAGCTGAATGAAGTCCTGGATGCTGTGGATCTTGAGACAACTCGCTGCCTGGTTATTACCGGCGCAGGAGAGAAAGCCTTCGTTGCCGGCGCGGATGTGGCTGAAATGTGTTGTATGACTGAGAGCGAAGCCAGGCTTTTCAGTGAAACCGGAAACGCTTTGTTCAGCAAGATCGAAACCTTTCCCATGCCTGTCATAGCTGCCATCAATGGTTACGCATTGGGCGGTGGAAATGAGCTGGCACTCAGCTGTGATATCCGAATTTGCAGTGAAAATGCTGTGTTTGGTCAGCCTGAAGCCGGCCTGGGCATCACGCCGGGTTTCGGTGGCACCCAGCGGCTGGCACGTGTGATTGGTTCAGCTTCGAAAGCGAAAGAGCTCTTGTTCACTTGCAGGAACATCAGGGCAGAAGAAGCTCTCCAAATCGGTTTGGTGAGTTGCGTTTATCGCTTGGAGGAGTTACTGCCCGAAGCCCTAAAAATGGCAACTCGCATCGCCAACAACGCTCCCATTGCCATTCGGAACCTCAAGCGCGCTGTGAACGAGGGGCTTGACATGCCGATACAGGCTGCGATCCAGCACGAAGTTGAGCTGTTCAGCACTTGTTTTTTGACTGAGGACCAAAAAGAAGGTATGCAGGCTTTCCTGGAGAAACGCAAAGAGAAAGATTTCAAAAACAAATAACCAATTCAAACAGCAGCCTGGAATAACTTCAGGCTGCTGTTGCTAAAAGGAGAAAACATGAAAGTAGCAGTGATCGGAGCAGGCACCATGGGCAGCGGGATTGCCCAGGCATTCGCGCAAACTGAAGGTTACGAAGTCATTCTCACTGATATCAATCTTGAATTCGCCCAAAAAGGTCAGCAGCGCATCGCCAAAGGACTTCAGAGCAGAGTGGATCGCGGCAAAATGGAGCAAGCCGCTGCCGATCAGGTTAACGCCCGCATCACAGCCGGACTGTTGGAGGATTGTACGGATTGTGACCTGGTCGTGGAAGCCGTTTTGGAAGAGATTTCCGTTAAGAGAGAAACTTTCAAATCATTGGACTCAATCGCCAAACCTGAATGCATTTTTGCCAGCAACACTTCCTCGCTCTCGATCACCGAGATTGCGCAGGGGCTTAATCATCCCCTGGTTGGGATGCACTTTTTTAATCCCGCGCCTGTCATGAAACTGGTGGAAGTCATTCCTGGGCTATCTACGCCTGCGGACGTGGTGGAGCAGGTTTCTGAGATCGCGAGGGGATTGGGCAAAACCCCGGTGGAGGTCAAAGAATCAGCTGGCTTTGTGGTCAACCGCATTCTGATCCCGATGATCAACGAAGCTGTGGGGATCTATGCGGAAGGTGTTGCCAGCGTTGAGGGCATCGACACAGCCATGAAACTGGGAGCCAATCACCCGATGGGTCCGCTGGAACTGGGAGATCTAATCGGTCTGGATGTCTGCCTGGCAATCATGGAAGTTCTCCACAACGAGACTGGCGACAGCAAATACCGCCCGCATCCCTTACTGCGCAAAATGGTCCGGGGTGGCAAGCTCGGGCGTAAGACCGGCCAGGGTTTTTATAGCTACTAGAATTCTGAATAATGTGCGGTTTACAAGCCGCACCTTATTCGTTAATTCTTAAGGGAATGAAAGTGTTGAACCCGCATCAGAGCAAATAAGTAGTAATATTAATCAATTCCAATTCTCTTTCACAACAAGGAGCAAAAAATGCAAAAAGCAAGAGTACTGTTCGTCCTATCCGCAGTTCTGATGCTGTTGTTCAGCGTCGCAAGTCCGGTTATGGCAGACCCATCGGACACGATCCGGGTTTGGGTTTCCTACCGGGATGGGGGAAAGTCTGAAGTTTTTAAGGCATTAAATTCAAGCAGCAGCCAGATCCATTATGATTTTCCTGAGCTTGGCGCCTATGTTGTCAGCCTCCCAGCGGCTGCCCTAAACGGGATCCTCAACAACCCCTGGGTAATCGAGGTTGAAGAAGATGCGGAACGATATCCCATCAGCGCAATGGCTGGGCATGTAACAGAAGAAGCTCTGGCAGTAGTTGACCAGCTTGGTCAGACGGTACCTTATGGCATCGACATGGTCCAGGCGCGTGATGTTTGGGATGTTGACCGCGACGGCAACGTGGATGCGGGTGCTCCAACCGGCGCAAACCGGACGCTGTGTATCATTGATTCTGGTTACTACCAGGATCATGAAGATCTCCCAGATGCTATTGGTGGTTTTTCCCAGGTCGATGATGCATGGTACCGTGATGGTTTTGGTCACGGTTCGCATGTTGGCGGCACGATCGCAGCTGAGAACAACGGTCTCGGCGTGGTTGGTGTTACCCCTGGAACTGTAAACCTCTACATTGTCAAATTCTTTAATGACGATGGTAATGCAACCTACGCTTCCAACCTCGTTGACGCACTCACACGTTGTCGAAATGCTGGCGCGAACGTGGTCAGCATGAGCCTGGGTGGCTCACGCTCAGTGAGGAATGAATTAACAGCGTTTAGTAGCGCTTATTCAGCAGGTGTATTGAGCATTGCTGCCGCAGGTAATGACGGCACTACTGCGAAATCTTATCCAGCTTCTTACGATTCAGTTATGTCCGTGGCAGCCATTGACAGCAGCAAGGTTGTGGCTGACTTCTCGCAATATAACAGCCAGGTGGAAATTGCCGCGCCTGGTGTGGCTGTGCTTTCAACACTTCCTTACCTGGAGACTAATAGTCTCACTGTAGATGGTGCGGATTACGCCGTTTTACACATTGAATATTCTGGACTCGGAACCGCCAATGGCGCACTGGTTGATGGTGGACTTTGCGGCACAGCTGGTTCCTGGTCTGGCAAGGTTGTCCTTTGCGAACGTGGAACTTATGATTTTTACACAAAAGTTGCTAATGTTCAGGCGGGTGGGGGTGTCGCGGCAATTGTCTACAATAATGTGCCAGGTGGCTTCCTGGGAACCCTGGGAGAGGGCAACAGCACCACGATTATTGGCCTTTCTTTGAGCCAGGAAGATGGTCAATACCTGGTGGCAAATAAACTTGGCCAAACAGCGGCAGTATTTAGCTCGATTGAGAAGCCTGGAAGCGGCTATGAAGCCTGGGATGGCACATCCATGGCGACTCCGCATGTTTCAGCGGTTGCGGCTTTGGTATGGAGTTGGAATACAACATTGACCAATGTAGAAATCAGAAACGCCCTTACTGCTACAGCTGAGGATCTGGGCACAGTGGGAAGAGATAACTACTATGGCTACGGTCTGGTGCAAGCCAGAGCAGCCCTTGAATACCTGGGATATGGCGGCGGCACGCCTCCTGTGAATACTGCTCCAACTCTGACAATCACAAGCCCTGCCAATAATTCTTCCTTTGAACAAGGCGCACCAATAACCTTCACCGCCACCGCAGATGATGCAGAAGACGGTTCACTGAGTGACGAGATTGTGTGGAAACTTGACGGTGTTACGCTCTATACTGGAGCAAGCTTTACAAAGTCCGACCTTCCAGTTGGGACACATACACTTGATATTTCTGTGACAGATAGCGGTGGTTTGACAGCCACTCAACAGGTGACTGTGACTATCACTCAAACAGGTTTTGAACAGGCTTTAGTCGCAACCATATCCACGGACAAAGACTCTTATGTTGACCGTGAAAGGGTAAATGTAACGGTAATTGTAAAAGACGAGGCTGAAGCCCCAGTTTCTTCCGCCTCTGTCAGCGTAACGCTTACTACATCAAACGGCACTACAACTACCTATACTGGTATAACCGGAACCACAGGTGAGTATGTGTTTAGCTACCGTCTCAATGTCCGCAAGACAGGCATAGGTACTTATACACTTGATGCAACTGTAACCAAGGCTGATTACATTTCAACCACTGCTTCAACAAGTTTCTTTGTTCAGTAGTACTTAGAAAACCAACAAAAACTGCCGGACTTGCCGGCAGTTTTTGTTGGTTCTTGAATCATTTCGCTACTTTTGTGGGTATTTCGTATTCATAATCTCGGCTACGCCATCTGCCTTAACGCCGCGCTTATGATCAGCGGGGCACCCGTTGCGGCTTTAATTTCGTCCAGGGTGTAATCCGGATTTTGTTCAATCAGCACAAAACCCTCATGCGAGACCTCAATAACTCCCATCTCGGTCACGATCAAGTCAACCGCATTGATAGCCGTCAGTGGCAATGTGCATTCGCGCAGAAGTTTGTGTGCACCTTTGGCAGTGTGCTCCATCGCGACGATGACTTTCTTTGCGCCGCTCAGCAAGTCCATTGCGCCGCCCATGCCAGGAACCATCTTGCCAGGGATCGTATAGTTGGCAATATCTCCATTTTCGGCTACCTGCAAAGCCCCCAGCACAGTCACATCCACATGTCCGCCGCGAATGATGCCAAAGGACATGGCACTATCGAAGAAGCTCCCGCCAGGAAGGATTGTGACCGGCATCGCGCCCGCGTTGGCGATGCAGGGATCAAGCTGCTCTTCGGTGGGGGCAGGACCAACCCCGATAAAGCCATTTTCCGATTGGAAGGTCACATCTCTGCCTTCCGGAACGAAATTCGCAACCAGGGTCGGCAAACCAATCCCGAGGTTAACCAGAGTGCCATCCTGGAGTTCCTGGGCAACCCGCCTGGCAATGAATTCCTGCATTTGCTGTTTGTCCATCATAGCGCACCTCCGTCAACAATGTGATCAATAAAGACACCGGGAACCACCACCTCGTCCGGGCACATCTCCCCAACCCTCACAACTTGTTGCGCTTCAACAATCGCGATATCGGCTGCGGCACCCATGTAGGTGTTAAAATTCCTCGTGGCACCATGGAAAGACAGGTTGCCTTTTTCGTCGGATTTTTCCGCAAAAAGCAAAGCAACGTTGGCACGAAGTGGCTTCTCGAGCAGGAATCTCTCGCCATCGATATCGATGACAGTCTTACCCTTCTCTACGGCAGTACCTAATCCGGTTTTAGTCAGAACGCCGCCAAGCCCGAAGCCGCCAGCCCGGATCTGCTCGATGAGCGTGCCCTGGGGGATAAGCACAACCTCGGTTTCACCTTCCAACATCTGCCGTCCAGTTTCGCGGTTGGTACCGATGTGGGAAGCCATGATCTTTTTAAACATCTTAGCCACGACCATCTTGCCAACGCCACGATCAACGAAGCCTGTATCGTTGCAGATGAGCGTAAGATCCTTAACTCCCTTAGCGATCAGAGCTTCAATCAACCGCTCCGGCGTGCCAACTGCCAGGAAACCTCCGATCATAACTGTATCGCCATCCCTCACGAGATTTACGGCATCTTCCAAACTTATCAACTTACTCATAATTGCTACCTTTCTCCAAGATTCATTAAAACCTACGAGCTTTGGTGCTTTCGTGCAGCCAATTCAGTACAGATATAGCTGGCAACATCATCCGCATACTTACCTGGTCCAAAACCAGCATCACAGCCCAGCTCTTTGGCAAGCTCATGGCTGATGCGAGGACCTCCTATGATGAGGAGAAATCGCTTGCGTAAGCGCTCTGCCTCAAGCAGCTCCACCAACTCTGTCAGGTTTTGAACATGGACGTTTTTCTGTGTTACTGTCTGAGAGACCAGCAACACATCCGCGTTAAATTCCACCGCCTTGCGGATAAAATCCTCGTTAGTCACCTGGCTGCCAAGATTGAGCGCTTCGATCATCTTGTATCGCTCCAGCCCATAGTGACCAGCATAGCCCTTCAGGTTCATGATTGCATCAATACCGACCGTGTGAGCGTCAGTTCCGGTGCTCGCCCCAATCACCCTGATTTTCCTTCCAAGATTTTGCTGGATAAATAAATCCGTCTCATCCATGCTCATTCTACTGACATCTATGATATTTACCTGTATTTGCGTGTAGTCTATTGTATGACTAAGGCTTCCATAGATCACGAAGAAGCTGAAGGACTTATCCAATGGAGCGTGGTGAGCAACAGTAGGTTCCACCAAACCCATTTTCATTGCCAACTGTCGTGCAGCTTCAACCGCATTTTCGCTGTCAGGTACTGGCAGAGTGAAAGAAATCTGGACCTTGCCGTCATTCATTGTGTCCCCGTACGGTTTTAGGTGAGTCAGGTCCAGGGTCTTGTCAAAATCGGCTTTCGTTACTGAATAGCGTCCACTACTCATTTTTCCCCTCCTCAAGCGCTGCTTTGGCACGGTGGTAACGCTCGGATCCTGCTTTTGATTCTTGCAATAGCAGGGGAATGAACGGATTGAAGTAACGATCTTCTTTGACAACTACACCAGAAAGACCTTTACCTCCTTCAAATGGACGCTTAACGCTTGCAAGTCGACCCTCCTCAATCGTCCGGAACAGACCGTCACGGAGGATATCTTGCAGGAGATCAAGTGTTAGGTCAAGTACAGTGGCAGCCCTCTGTTCCATGATCCCTCCATCGCGGAACTCGATATCCTCTCCAAAATCCGCAAAACTGGTGGCAATATAGCGCGCGTTTTCAATCGCAAGGGCGCGGTCTGCCAAAAAGGGCGTGTGAATAGCTTCGGTCAGCATCCCAAGCAGTTGAATACGCTGATCACTGATCACGGTGACAATATTAAAGAGCGCATCTTGAACGTGCCCTCTGAAGATGTTGCCTGTCTTAAACTTGGTAGGAGGCATGTACTTAAGCGGGGCGTTGGGGAAGATCTGCCTGGCAAGCTGCGCCTGGGCAAGCTCGTATAGGAAGGCATTTTTTAACTCGGGATTCATCTCAAAGGCATGACCAAGACCTATTTGCTCATCAGGTAGTCCAGCCTTCAGGGCAAATTGTTCATTAATCATTTGAGACGCCAGCACTGTGTGGGCTTCCTCGTAAGCATCGGAAGTCGTCAGATAATTATCCTCACCAGTATTGATAATGATCCCTGCGGCAGCGTTGATCAAGCGCGAGAACTCCTGGTCGATGAGCGTACGCTGCATATTGATGTCGCGAAACAAAATGCCATAAAGCGCGTCGTTCAGCATCACATCCAGGCGTTCAAGAGCGCCCATGACAGCGATTTCCGGCATGCAAAGACCTGAACAGTAATTACAAAGGCGAATATAGCGATTCAATTCAGCCCCAACCTCATCCAGCGCTTCCCGCATCAGGCGGAAGTTCTCCTGAGTCGCCATTGTGCCGCCAAAGCCTTCAGTCGTCGCGCCAAACGGGACGTAATCGAGCAAGCTTTGCCCGGTGGTACGGATGACAGCGATCACGTCCGCGCCTTGCCTCGCAGCTGCTTTTGCCTGGACGATATCTTCATAGATGTTTCCAGTGGCAACAATAACGTAGATTAACGGTCCGGCATGATCGCCAAACTCGAGCAATCTTTCTTCCCGGATAATGCGATTGTGATGGATTTTTGCGACCGCTTCTTCGGCTTTCCTCTCTGCCCATAACTGAATCTCAAAAAGATCTGCTGGTTCCGTTTGGGTGAGATCCAACTTACCCTGCGAGACGGCTTCAGCTAATTCCTGCGGTTCTTTGCCAAGCGCTATGGCTGCCTGCCCCAACCAGTAGGCTGCCCCAAAACCAAGCAGCTGGCGCGAAGCCAGGTGATCCACGACCACATTTGGTAAAGGCACACCCATCGCGTCGACCCCATCTATGCCAAAAAGACGGCATATTGAGCGCTCAATCGTGGTCGTGGTAAATTGTTGGGTGTGGGCATGGACGCCTTCAACAACCTGCCTTGCTGCTTCCCGAGCCTGGTTAACCTTTTCCCAATCTATTCTAAGTGTTGCCATTATTCCTCCTGCCAGGCTGCTTTCATTTCCTGCAGTAAAGCTTCATCTACACCAAGCAGTTCAGCAATTTTAATCGCTCCAGAAGGGGATTGATGAATTCCGTCAATTTCCTCGAGTCGATAATCCATCAAACTTTGAATTCTCCTGACGCGGACCAGGTCTTCATGTAAAACATGCGCAGTCGCAGGTGCAAAATCTTGTGATGGTTTTTCTTCGGTTTCAGTTGTTTTTGAATCTGCAGATTGATAGTTTGGCAATTCCGACAGGGCGTCCGGATTGATGCCGCGAACCTGGTAAAAACGTATTCCTGGCGCTGGTTTGACGTGATAGTGCGTGGCGATGAAAAAGGTGCTTTCAGAATTGCCGTAAGTGTTGCAGAGAGCTTGCACGATTGCTGTCGCCTCAGAAGGATTCGTTCCGCGGCAGGGCTCATCCATCAGGATTAAACCTTTTTTGGTTTGGCTCTTGCGGTAGTGGTTGCGGATCTGAACAGCCTCAAGACCAAAAGAGGAAAGACCCCGAAGCAGATCCCCTTCGCGGCTGGATTCAAACGCAAAGAAGTCAAACAAGGGCGTTTTCAGGCTCTCACAAAACGGAAAATACCCCAGTTGGGTCATGAGCAGCGCAAGGAAGATGGTCTTCAGGGCAACGCTCTTGCCGCCCATGTTGGCTCCCATTAAAATAGTTGCCCCTTGCCGTAATTCGATCGAAATCGGTGTGAAAGACACCCCCTGTTTTTCGAGTATTGCAGCCACCAGCGGATGAACTGCGTTTTGTAGAGTTGCCGGTGTGTTTTTTTCCACGAGTTCCGGAAGACAGCCATTCCAACGGTAAGCAAGGATAGCTTTAGCGAGGCGGAAATCAAGTAAGGCGCAACTTTTTAGATTGTTGTGAATCTGAGGCAGCCATTCAGCCAACTTTTCACCCAGCTGCCGGCGAATTTTTTCTTCTTCCTGGTCTTCCTGGGCTGTTATCAGGGCACGTTGAGTCAACAAGGACTTGCGTTGGGGTCCTGTTGCCTGCCTGATTTCGCTTTCCAGCTCACTTTTCCTAGCTCTGATTTCGCCAAGCTCAGGTGAATAATCACGGTAAATGTGAAAGGCGGGGCTTCCTGTGCCGGCCGGGTCAAGCAAGGCTATGGCAGCTTGAGTATCATCAAAGTTAACCCCGGCAGTATTGAGCAGGCTTTCCATATTGCCTAAGCGATCAAAAATTGATAGCGCGCTTTTCAGCTCAAAAAATTCTGTGTCATTCAGTAAATTGCCTTTTTCCAGCCTCGCGAGGGTGCCTCGTAGCTCACGCAATCGCGAAAGGTGTGTCTGCGCTTCATTAAGTTGAGAATCGTTAGCCTTGACTGATGGAAGAAGGCGGTTAATAGCGCCCAGTTCTTCCCGCAAGGCATCCCGGGATTCATTAGTAAAAAACTGAAGGCTATTCTTTAGTTTATTTCCTTGAGGAGTCCGACAGCGGCAGGCTTCCAGAACCTTGAGTAATCCTAACTCGTCTAACAGTTCTGAGGAAATCATGACCGAAGTTTGCATAATAGGCTCACACATTCTTGGGACCCAGATCAACCACGGGAATAAGCAGCTTTTTGCGCATTTCTGCAAGGTAAGGCTGCGAATCAAGCCATTGTCCATCAGCACGGGTCGGGTTGAAGCACAACAAGCGCACGTTCAATGGGTTGAGTACGGCAATATTAACCTTGCGGTCGCGAAGTTTTTGGAAACTACCGGAATTAATAAACAAACGAGTGCCGTCTTCGACCACCAATGTCAGATTGGCGAAGTTTGTTTCGCTCAATAATTCCTGAAGCACCTGATCTGTTAACGCGCCTTGCAGATACAGGAAACGTGTGTCAGGCTGAAGAGCATTGGCAATATCTTTTCCATATCCAACCAGCGCAGGCGTATCCAGTGTTGAAATGCTCCAATTCGAGCGCTCGCCATTTAGCATGATCGTGCGCTTTTTTGGATGCTTCTTGATTGCCTGAGCAAACAGGTTTGCAGTTGCTTCGGGGAGGGCTGGCGTTTGCAGCAGATCCAACGCAAAATTGGTCATATCAGCCAGCACTTCAGGGTCTGTGGAGGTTTCCGTGCTGACGCAGAGGATGACAGCCTCGCTCATACCCGAGCCCGCTTGTGACCGGCGCGACAAAGCCCCATCAAGGATAAAAAGGCATTCCGGTTCGTGCTGACGCATCAAACTTTGTATGCTGTTTATTTCATCTGTCATACTGGGTCCTGCTAATTCCACGTAGCCGTCGCTTAGCGCCCGGCAGACAATTACCTCACCCAAAGCGGTTCTGATGTTGCTGAGCTCCAGAATTTCGAGCAAGGCATCGCTGTTTTGCAGGGCTCCTGCTGCAGATGCGATCAACGTTCCCGCCGGAACATATATGCGCGGCTTTTCGTATCCGCTCAGAATGTCTTCTGTCTCGCCATCTCTGCCGATCGAGGTCAGCGCCAAGGGTCGCGCTTCTGCAGAATCCTGCCAGGCAGCAACAAGGTGGTTGAGGAAAGTTGTCTTTCCCGCATTTTTTGACAGCCCAACGATCGCCAGCGACTGCAGGTCCTGCAGACCTGTCAGATGGAGCAGATCAGTGCCTGATTCTGCCGTAAAAGCGTTCATGCTACCCTTAGTCTATCCTTTGTGCTTCCTTCGATTTCTCAACAAACCAACCGGCTCGAGTGTCATTTGTTGCCCAGCCAGCAAACCGGCAACTCCGATCAATTCAACTTTCTCTTCGCCTCGGCAAACCGGGCAATTGCACTCGTTTTTGTATTCTTTCGGCTCTTTGTAGGTGGTGATCACACCTTCGAAGTTCCGTAAGATAACATGATCGGGGTTTCGCGAAATTACGTAATTGGGCATGACCGGGATCTTTCCTCCGCCTCCTGGTGCATCTACCACGTAGGTCGGCACACAGAAACCGGAAATGTGACCTCGCAAGCCTTCAATTATCTCCAGACCCTTGGAAATAGGGGTGCGGAAATGCGACAGACCAAGAGATAGATCACACTGATAGAGGTAATATGGACGTACGCGAATGTAAGCTAAACCGGTAACCAATTTTCGCATAACATGCACACAATCGTTTACTCCTCGCAAAAGGACGGATTGATTGCCTAATTGCACGCCAGCATCAGCAAGCATGGCGGTGGCACGCTTGGAATCTGGTGTAATTTCATTCGGGTGATTGAAGTGTGTGTTGAGCCATACCGGGTGGTATTTCCGGATCATTTCAACTAACTCAGGGGTGATCCGTTGAGGCAGGACCACTGGCGTGCGTGAACCAATGCGAATGATCTCAACATGGTCAATTTTGCGTAATTCAGAGAGGATATATTCCAATCGTTCATCACTCATCAGTAGAGCATCGCCACCCGAAAGCAGCACATCCCGCACTTCTGGAGTTTGGCGAATATAGTCGATGCCGGCATCAATCTGCGCGCGTGTGCGTGCGCCATCTTTCTGACCAGCCAAACGGCGGCGCGTGCAGTGCCGGCAGTACATGGCACATTGATCCGTGATGAGGAAGAGCACCCGGTCGGGGTAGCGGTGGGTGAGCCCAGGAACAGGGGAATCTCCCTCTTCTTCAAGTGGGTCCACCATATCTTCAGGGCTGCGATAGGCTTCGTCGCCGGTCGGCACAGCTTGCCTTCTTACCGGGTCGTGAGGGTCGTTCGGGTCGATCAGACTCAAGTAATAGGGAGTGATCGCCATTCTGAAAGTTTCAAGCGCTCTTCGTGAGCCCTGTTCCTCTTCGGGTGTGAGAGGCAGGTACTTCTTTAAGGTGTCAACATCCGAAATGCGATGGGAGACCTGCCAGTGCCAGTCATTCCACTCTTCGTCCGAAACATCCGGGAAGAGCGTTCTTCGCCTGGCTTCACCACTCGTGTTGATGTATTTTTCTTCAGCTTTCATCCCTCAACTCCTTCGTTTCTGAAAGAGGCTGCAGCTTTTGCGCAGTCTTTAATTTCTGTTTTAGATATAGCTTTGCTCAAAGATCTCACGCAGCGCTTTCGATTCGCGCAATACCTGCAGCGTGAATTCCGCATGGTTGCGGGTGTAGCCGTTGCCAATGATCATCGTCACGTCTTTCCCAATGCCTTCAGCGCCCAGGGCGGCACGCGTGAAGCTGGTCGCCATGCTGAAGAAGTAAACCAGTCCGCCATCGCGAACCGGGAGGATGGTCGACATTTCTGTGCCGTGGATGTTGACCACGTTGATGGCAACATCGTATTCCTTGCCGCCATTGCACTCCAGGGCTTTCTCAAGCACTTCAACGGAATTGGCTGCGTCTGCCACGAAGTACTTGTGCACAAAGTGATTGTCCAGCAAGGTTCTTTCATAGCGGTTGTTGCGACTCATGCCCACAACATTGCCGCAAGGACCCACGCGTTTCATCGCTTCGTAGCCGCACAGCATGCCGCTTTTACCGCCAGCGCCGAGTATGAGCACTGAGTCACCGGGTTTGACGATGTTTGCCGTCTGCGCGGGCGCGCCGGCAACATCCAGGGCTGCCAGAGCAAGCGCTTCAGGCATGTCGTCTGGGAGTTTGGCGTAAATGCCGCTTTCAAAGAGAATGGCTTGCCCTTTGATATCGACGCGGTCGGTCTCTGGGTGAACTGCCAGGATCTCCTCGATGTGGAGTGGGGTGAGGGAGAGCGAAACCAGGGAAGCGATGCGATCGCCAACCTTGATATCGGTGCGGTTCTGCAGGGCAGGGCCGATCTTGGCGATACTGCCCATCAGCATCCCGCCAGAGCCAGTCACCGGATTTTGCATCTTACCGCGTTCGGCGACGATCCCCAAAACCATCTCCTTCAGGCGTTCTTCGTCCTGCTCAGACGCGGTCCAGAGCTGCCGGAAACTGGCAGAATCGATGTTTAGCGCGGAGACATCAATCAGAATTTCGTTGTCGTAGATCTCCATCGAATTGTCGATCTTTTGCGCGGCTTGCGGGAGCAGCCCTTTGGGCTCGATCACGCGGTGTGCACCATATTTATTACCCATTGCCATAAAACAATTCCTCCAAAGATTATTTGAACTAATTTACACGCCCGGGCATGCCCAAAATCTGTCGGGCTTCTGCCGGCGTGGCAATTTCAAGGTTCAGTTCTTTTGCGATGCGCACGATCCGCTCCACAAATTCAGCGTTCGAAACGGCGTTGCGTTCACGGTTGTATTTGAGATTGTCCTCAAAACCCACCCGGACGTGACCGCCCAGAAGCATGCCCATTACGTTCATTTCCAATTGGCAGCGGCCGATCCCGGTCACGGTGAAGGTTGCGCCTTCTGGCAGGGATTCTTTGAGGAACAACAGATCGCGTGGGGTGCCCGCAGCGCCGCCATTCACACCCAAGACAAAGTTGAAGTGCAGAGGCGGCTGGATGTGCCCTTTGCGGACCAAGCGCAAAGCCATATCGACGTGACTTTTGTCAAAACATTCCAGTTCGGGTTTGATACCGCGTTCGACCATGCGGGCTGCAAACGCAATGATCATGTTTTCAGTATTGACGAAAATATCGTCTCCACCAAAATTCATCGTTCCGCAGTCCAGGCTTGCCATTTCAAGGTTCAGTTCGGTTGGCTGCAAACGCTCTTCGGCGGTCATGCCGGTTGCGCCGCCCGTGGTGGGCTGGATGATCACGTCCGGGCAGGCTGCCTGGATGGCATCGATGATCGCTCTGAAGCGTTCACGGTCCTGGGTGGGGGTGCCGTCATCAAAGCGGGCGTGCAGGTGAATGATGGCTGCGCCGGCTTCGTGGGCGAGCTTTGCCTCACGGACATACTGATCGATCGTATAGGGGACAGCAGGGTTATTTTCCTGGGTAACCTCAGCACCGCTAATTGCCGCGGTGATGATGACCTTGTGCTCACTCATATCTCTCTCCTCGGGTAGTTTTTTGACTGGGATCAACCCAGACGTTGCTTATTCTTCGGGGTGACGCAAGTACCGCTGGCCCGGCAGACAAGCACGGGTTCAGCCAGGACTTCAGCGGCTGAATCAGACAAATCCGGCCGGGTTCCGATCACTTTCCAGGCTTCAAAAGCCATTTTGCGCGAGGTGTTGCCTTCGCTGGTGATCCAACCCTTGGCTTCGATGAAATTCCCGGAATAAACAGGCGCGAGAAATTCGATGTTATCGTAAGCTCTGAAAAGCCCTTCGTCACCATCACGCCTAATCAGCAGTTCAGTTGCCACGTCGCCAAACAACTTGGTCAGGTAAGCTCCGTCCACGAGCCCGCCACCATAGTGAGCGTTTTCCGCTCCAATTCTCAGTCTTATTACTACTTCATTCATCGCATTCTCCTAAGTATTAAAAACGCTATGTGCTTAGAAAGACACATAGCGCTCCATGCAATTGCATGACAGTGGCCTAACTTCGTTAGGCGCCCCAAGGCGGGGGAGAGGACTCTCCTTTTACCCTTCGGCGACGGATAATTCGTTTCTTCTCCCAGTCCTGGAATAATAGCGAAGTTCCTACACAATCCGCCGCGCCTCTAATGGTGGGTATTCAGTTTTAATCAGACAATCTGACAATACGATTATATAGTGAAATTAGGTTTTCCGGAAGGGTAAATTTTCAAGTTTTCGCAAAAAATTGGGGGGTTAATTGAAATACATTATACATAGTATGTACATGTATATGTAAAGCATTATCGGGATGGGGTGGGGGAGTTGGGTATAATTGCGTCTGATTTTACTCAAAGGTGAATTATGGCCATAAAAACAACTGAAAGCGGTACAACACTTCGTAATCGCCTTGCTCGCTCGATCGTTCTGGCGATTCGCACGCTCATGCAGCAGGGCAGCCCGGATGAGAAAAGCCTCGACATGGCGGCTTATATTGTCCTGGCGTTGGAAAAAATCAACGAAACGATCGATGCGGCGATGGTGGCCTGGGAAAAGCGCGATTACTGGGTTAAGGCGGATCAGTTTCGCCAGGAGTGGGCTTGGATCGAAGGCAGCCATGCGCGTCTGAAGGCTGCGGTTCTGGCGCAGAACTGGGCCGAGATCGCAACAGAAGCCATTTCGGTGGGGCAGCGTTTCAGTAAGGTAAAGATCGCAGAGAAAAATCGGATAGGCGAACCCTGGGTCGGCGCGTGGAAAGCGTTGCATCAATCCAAAAAGTGACAGCCTGAAAATTACACATTTTTGAGAGCTAAATCGTTGGGTGGGCGGCTGATTAGTAAAAAAATCGTTATGGTTTTGATAAGTATCATTATCGCAAGCATTGTCAACGAAGAAGATTGGCTTCATTGCTCGCTACATGAATTGATAAACTAGAAATCAGATTCGTAAGTCACAATGTGTTTCGCGTGTAAAGAGAGATTCAAAAGCTCCTCCGCAAAGAATGTTGGATACACCTGCATCTTCTGATTGTTCAATTGAGAGATCTCCAGCCACTCCAGGCGTTCCGGTAAACCTCCCATGGATTTGCTGTTGGAAGTAATCATGCAATTGGGATCCCACTTCATCAGGCAGTAAAACGCTAACTCGTGGCAGCTCAGCCCCTCGATCGTTCCAGCTTTTCCGCGGAAAAAATTCTCATGAATGAACGCCAGGCGCTCCACCTCGAACTTCCAGCCCGTTTCTTCCGCAACTTCGCGTACAACCGCCTCTGCTAGGCTCTCGCCATGTTCCACACATCCACCGACAGAGTAATAATTCGGATCCTCGTCGTTACGTACCATCAGAACCTTACCGTCATCTATCAGAATCCCGCAAGCCCTCAGCCGAAACCAATCCGTCCCACTAGTAAACGTGTACTCCGTCTTGCTCATCATTACTCCTTGAATAAGATAGTTTTATTCAATTGGCGTTCGATCAGCAGACTAGTACCCCATCCATAGCCTCTCCCCGATTATAATTAAGACAATCAAAGGATGAAATGTCGTTCAAACGTTATACTATGCGCAATAAGCAAATAATTACAGGTTTAACATGAACACTACTGTCAAAGAATGCATCCAGAAGTACTTGAACTCCGTCAAGCTTTCGCGGAGTGCGAACACGTTTCGCACCTACAGTAATGCTATGCGGCTGTTTACGGAGGTTCTGAGCGCAAATGGTATCCAAATAGAAAGCGCTGATGTTTCATCGCTCCCGGAAGAAGCTGTTATCTGGGTACTGACAGCACTCAAGGATTTCTCCTCTGCCACCGAGCAGGTTTACATCACCTCCGTCGTTGGGCTGTTTGAATTCATCGCCGGGGAGAACCTTGCGCCTATCAACCTCCCCCGCATCCGCCTGCTCATCAAGCAGCGCGCGCGCCGACCAGGCATCCGCCTTCCTCAGTTCCCCAAAAGCGCCATTGACAGCGTGCTGGACTATGCCACGACACTGACATCAAAACCAGCCGAACAAGAATCTGAGCGCCTGATCAATTTGCGCGATCGGGCGTTCCTCTTGACCCTCTCGGATACCGGTTTGCGTGTGCACGAAGCCTGCAACCTGCGCCGAGGGGATATCGACTGGCTCGAACACCGCTCGATCGTGATCGGCAAAGGCAATAAAGAAGCGGTTGTGCGCTTCTCAAAACGCAGCCTGGACGCCCTCAAGATGTACCTTTCAGAACGGGCAAGCCTGGACGGCAACAGCGGTAAAGCGCTGGCATCGCAACCGGTTTTCGCGCGTCACGACCGCGGCGCTGGCAAGAAGGTCAAGCCCATCTCAACCACTACGGGACGGGAGATCGTCAATCAGCGCGTGCGAGAATCCCTTGGCGAAGAGGCGGTCGGCACCATCACCCCCCACTCCTTCCGCCACTACTTTGTCACCACGATCCTCGGCAGCACCGGCAACCTGAAGCTCGCGCAAGTGCTGGCACGCCACACGAACATAGCAGTCACCCAGCGCTACTCGCACTTGAGCGATAACGAGCTGGATCAGGAATACCAGCAAATCTTCGATTGATGCCTTGTTGGTGGTATCATAATTCCTTGAAACCGAACAATTGAGGAGTTTATGACTGAGAATCGTATCAAGGCTCACCCAATTCTGATTGATGATTCTGTAGCAGACATTCCGTTTTACTGGCAAGACCAAACCTTCCTGGCAAAGGAAGGTGAAATGATTTCCTCCGCCCTGATGGCAAATGGCGTCACCATATTCGGGCACCACCCCAAAGACCACTCCCCCCAGGGCATTTTTTGCGCCAACGGGCAGTGCTCGCAGTGCATGGTGATTGCCGACTCGCTGCCTGTCAAAGCCTGCATGACCGCTGTCAAACGCGGTATGCGCGTTTTTCCGGCTGAAGGTCTGCCCAAATTGCCCGACGTCCAACCGCTGAACGTACCTGCGAACCATCCAACTCCGAAATATGATGCTGAGGTGCTCATTATCGGCGGAGGTCCTGCTGGTCTTTCCGCGGCGATCGAACTCGGGCAAGCTGGCGTGAGTACGATTTTGATCGATGATAAAGCACATCTAGGCGGCAAGCTTGTTTTGCAGACACACCGTTTCTTTGGTTCTAGCGAAGCAGTCTACGCCGGCACGCGCGGTATCGACATCGCGAAAAAGCTTGAAGCTGCTCTCCGCCAGTACGATTCTGTGGAAATTTGGGAAAACAGCACAGCTGTCGCTGTGTTTGAGGATAAGTCCATCGGCGTTTACCAAGGCGGAAAAGATTATGTTCTTGTCCACCCCGAAATGCTGCTCATGGCAACTGGAGCGCGCGAGAAAAGCCTGGCTTTCCCAGGCAACACCCTGCCTGGTATCTATGGCGCAGGCGCGTTTCAGACCCTCGTCAACCGAGACCTGGTGCGACCCTGTGAGAATCTTTTCATCATCGGCGGCGGCAACGTGGGACTGATCGCTGGTTATCACGCGATCCAGGCTGGCATCCATGTCTGCGGTTTGGTGGAAGCAGCTCCTGAATGCGGCGGTTACAAGGTGCACAAGGACAAACTGGTTCGTTCAGGCGTACCAGTCTTCACCTCCCATACGATTGTTGAAGCTTTTGGGAGCGATCATGTCGAAAAAGTGGTCATTGCCCGAGTGGATAAGAACTTCAAGCCTATTCCAGGCACTGAGAGGCAATACGATTGCGACACTGTTCTGATCGCGGTCGGCCTTGACCCAGTGAACGAGTTTACCGGGCAGGCGGAACGCGTCGGTCTGCCGGTCTTTTCGGCTGGTGATGCCAAAGAAATCGCTGAAGCCTCGGCCGCGATCTTCTCTGGCAAGATTGCAGGTCGCAAGATTGCGGGATTTCTTGGAAAGCTAACGGATGAAATCCCCGCTGAATGGGCTGCGATCGAGGAAATCCTGAAATCCCGCCCGGGAGAGGTCGTTGACCCGAATATTCCCGAGCTTAAAGAAGGGGTATTTCCGATCATGCACTGCACCCAGGAAATCCCCTGCGATCCCTGCGCAACCGTCTGCCCACGTCACCTGATCCATGTGGATCCGTCAGATATTCGCCACCTCCCGGAGGTGGATTTCTTCGCTGAAAAAGGCTGCATCGCCTGCGGGCGATGCGTGGCGGTGTGCCCCGGGCTGGCGGTCACGCTGGTCGATTATCGCAAGGGTAATGAAAACGCCTTTGTGACTCTGCCCTTTGAGCAAGACCCAATGAGCGTTGCTGAAGGGGATGAAATTGAGCTGACAAGCACCGAAGGGATGTCGCTGGGTAAGGCAACCATCACAGCCATCAAGAAGATAAAAGGCTATGCGAATGGCACTTCTCTGCTCAGCGTGGAAGTCCCGCGTGAAATCGCCAAACTGGTCTCCGGTTTACGTATTATTGAAACCTCTGAACCCACCCCCTTTGAGTTTGACACAGAACATCCTGAAACTCTCGCTGATGAAGCCTTTATTTGCCGATGTGAGAGGGTTACAGCGGGTGAAATCCGGGCGCTGATCCGCGATGGCGTGCGCGATATCAACCAAATCAAAGCTGTTACAAAAGCCAGCATGGGCGCTTGCGGCGGTAAGACCTGCCTGAATATGATCAAGCGTATGTATCTTGCCGAGGGCATACCACTTTCTGAGGTCACTGAAACTCCGGTTCGACCGGTTTTCATCGAAATGCCCGTCAGGGTTCTGGCGAATTTGACTGATGAAGGAGAGCGCGCATGAGCCCACAAGCCAACTTCGACGTCATCATCGCAGGCGCTGGCTCGATAGGCACTCCAACCGCTTTTTTCCTTGCACAAGTCGGTATGAAGGTCTTGGTGCTTGATTCCCGCCCCAGCACTGGTCAGGGCTCCAACAAACACGCCATTGGCGGCATCCGCGCCACCCATTCAGATCCCGCAAAAATCCTGCTTTGTTCCAACTCCATCGACATCTTCTCACATTGGGAAGCTGAACATGGGCAGGATATTGAATGGAGGGCTGGCGGATATAGCTTCGTTGCCTACGACGATGCCATCGAAAAGACCCTGAAAGACCTGCTCGACATGCAGCGCAACCTGGGACTGAACATCAACTGGCTTGATCGACAGGCATTCCTGGAGCTCGTTCCTGATATTAATCCCGCAGATTTGCGTGGAGGAACTTACTCACCAGGAGACGGTTCGGCTTCACCACTCAAAGCCTCTTTTGCCTTTTACCAGGAAGCTGTCAGGCATGGCGCAGTCTTCCAATTCAATGAGCGCGTAACCGGCATTGAAACTGCGGCAGGCAAAGTACGATCGATAACGACTGATAAGGGTCATTATTCCACCAATCGCTTCATCAACGCCGCGGGATCCTGGTCCGCTGAGATTGGTCGGATGGTAGGTTTGGACCTGCCTGTCAAGCCGGACGCGCACGAAGCCGGCATCACAGAGGCTGTCCAACCAATGTTTAGCCCAATGATCGTCGATATTCGCTCCAGGCCGGGCTCCAGCAACTTCTACTTTTATCAACACCCAACAGGCAAGATCATCTTCTGCGTTACTCCCAATCCACAAATCTGGGGGTATCTCGATATGGACACGAGCGCCTTCCTTCCTCTTTCAAGCAATCGTTTGATTGAAACAATGCCAAAACTGGCTAACTGCCGGGTGAGGCGCACCTGGCGCGGCACCTACCCGATGACTCCAGACGGCAACCCAATTTTGGGAGAAGTTGAAGGAATTGAAGGCTTCCTGCTTGCGACAGGCGCCTGCGGTCAGGGATTCATGCTGGGTCCTGGTGTTGGGCAACTTCTGACTCACTTGATCCAGGACGATTTGTCTGAACAAGAGCGCCAATGCCTTCACAGTTTGCGGCTAAACAGGGAATGGACAGACATGGAGAAGCTTAAGTAAGCTTTGAATTGTGGCTTACAATTAGCTTAATCATGGATAGAGATCAATTTATCAACAAACTACCCAAGAGCTACTCCGCAGCTGAACGCGAGCTCATTCAAAAGGCATACAGTTTTGCGGAAAAGGCGCATGCGGGGCAGACACGTGCAAATGGTCTGCCTTATTTCACGCACTGTCTTGGTGTAGCCAATATTCTGCTTGAACTTGAAGCCTCGCCCAACATCGTGGCAGCAGGCTTACTCCACGATGTTTTAATGGACACGCCAACCACTGTTGAACAATTGCGGAAAGAGTTTGGGCGAACAATCACAGGGTTTGTGGAGGATGTCACCCGCATCACGGCACTCCCGCAGCTTTCCCGGGCAGACCAACATCCCCCGGAACGCACTCCCCTGGCACCCTCAACGCCGCTCTCTGAGCTGAAACTCTCTGAGGATCTGGCTGAAACCCTGCGGAAAATGCTGCTGGCAATCGGCGACGACATCCGGGTAGTAGTAATCAAAATGGCTGACCGCCTCTACAACATGCGAACCTTGAATTCCCTGCCGCTGGACCGGCAGCGCATTATTGGTCAGGAGACTCTCGATATCTTTGCTCCTCTGGCAAACCGTCTCGGCATCTGGCAATTCAAATGGGAGCTGGAAGATCTGGGATTTAGATATACCAATCCAGAAAAGTACAAGGAAATATCGGATCATCTGACTCAACGGCGGGCAAAACGCCTGGAGGAAATTGATCGCATCGTGGCTGACCTGCAGCAGCTCTGTACCAAGGCTGAAGTCAAGGCAAACATTTCAGGTCGCCCCAAGCATATCTATTCAATCTATCGCAAGATGCAGGGAAAGAGCAAGAATTTTGACTCGATCCGCGACTTGCGGGCTGTCCGCGCAATCGTTGATGACGTGGAGACCTGCTATAAAGTGCTTGGGATTATCCACATGCATTTCCAGCCAATTCCTGGCGAGTTTGACGACTACATTGCTGCAAAAAAGCCAAACAATTACCAATCACTCCACACAGCGGTGATTTACAGCGACGGCAAACCCCTGGAAGTTCAGATCCGCACTTGGGAAATGCACCACAACGCGGAGTATGGTATTGCGGCTCATTGGCGCTACAAGGAAAGCGCTGCTACCCTTTCGAGCGAGTATGAACGAAAAGTACAGTCTATGCGCAACCTGCTGGTCTGGTCTCAGGAAGTAGATGACAGCCAGTCCTTACTGGATGGCATTAAAGCAGATGTTTTTCACGATCGCGTCTATGTCCTCACTCCACGAAGCGATGTGATTGACCTTCCCAAAGGATCAACACCAATCGACTTTGCTTACCAGGTACATACAGACATTGGTCACCGTTGCCGCGGGGCAAGGGTAAACGGAAAACTCGTGACGCTTGACTACACCTTGCACACTGGTGATCAGGTTGAAATCCTCACAGTTAATCGTGGAGGTCCAAGCCGGGATTGGTTGAATGTCAACCTCGGACTGGTGAAATCTCCACGGTCACGCGCGAAGATCAAACAATGGTTCAAGCAACAAGACCGCGAACAAAACCTCGAACACGGCAAGCTCCTTGTTGAAAAGGAGTTTAAGCGGCTCGGGCTGACCAATATTGACCTCGAAGACTACATTTCAAGCTTTAATGTCCGCACGCTAGAGGATTTCTACGTTGGTATCGGCTGTGGCGACATCCCAATGGGAAAGCTTATCACCCGTATCGAAGAGCTCAGCAAACCCAGCCTCGCAGAAACGGATGAATTAGTCCCTGAAACCCGTCGCAGCAGTGCGGATAGTACTTCCATCACTGTCACCGGCCTTTCAGGATTGGCGACTAACTTTGCCCACTGCTGCAACCCGATGCCTGGCGATGAAATCATTGGTTACATTACGCGCGGACGTGGTGTCACGATCCACCGTTCCGATTGCCCTAACGCCCTACGTGTTCACGATACTGAACGCTTAATAAAAGTAGACTGGGGCAGCGCAACACAGACATTCCCGGTTCCACTGCAAATTACCTCTTATGATAGACAGGGATTGATGGCGGACATTTCCGCTGTGCTTTCCAGCGAACCTGCCCGTTTGGTGGACCTCTCATTAAGTACCAGGCAGCACATTGTAAAAGTGAACCTTGTTGTTGAGATTTCAGACATTTCGCAATTGAGCCGATTGCTTGCCAGACTCGAAAACCTTCCAAACGTGATCGAGGCTATTCGGGTCAAACCAGGTTGACAAACTGGCTGTTCTTTACGGTTTGTGTTTCCTAAGGTAAAATGCCTGCGAAAATATCTTTCTTTTTATGGAGTTTATGAAAATGCCAAGAATTCGCTGCCACTATCTGGATTGTATTTTTTTGGATGAACGCTATTGCAGCGCAGCAGCTATCGAGATTAACCCTGATGCCGGCTGCTTAACTTATTCCCCCAATGAGGAGGATCATGCCGGTTCAAGTTGGGAAGATGAAGAACTTGATGATTGGGACGAAATGGGCGCGGAAGATGAACACGAAGATCTCTGGGCAGTCGAAGAAGATGAAGACGACGACGATGATCCGGCTGGAGAGAACGAGGACTATTAATCCCGCCTGTGGCTACTGCGCAGCAGGTCTGCGTGAAATGGAGTTATTATGGACGACTTTAGACCCGCAATTGCTTTGAACGTCTTTATTGAACCGTACTTTAGTAGAGAGATCTTGCAGAAAATATTCGAGCATCTTGACGCTCTGCCTTCTGAGCTGCGCCGGGAGTTGGTGACCGAGATCAAAGACCAGGTAAGGATCAGCGGCTTTCGCAACCCGATGGTTGCTCCACGTGCTCTCCTGGTCCGGGACGCTGAACCTGTTTTCGAAAAAGATACCAAATTTAGTCTGATCTGTCTCAAATGCTGGCATTCCCTCTATTCGCAATGGCATGACGACCTGAAAAAGAACCTGACTGAACTTGGGTTCTCCATTTCTGAACCAGCTTCCAGCGGATACCCTGACCCAACGAACGCCTTTCTCGAAGGTTGGCCAGAGGGGATTGACTTTGACACCCTTTTTGAAAAGATCTCCGCGCAGGTTGAGGGATTTTCATTAAGCAAAGATGAAACTGCTCTTTTGAGCGTTTTGCTGACAGGCTACTTGCCTTAGAAAAGAGAAATCATGGACGAAACAATTGGTAAAACTACTATCGCTCCGAGTGTTTTGCACACTATTGCCAAGCTTACCACCCTGGCAACACCCGGTGTTAGTCGGCTGAGCAGCCGTGAGGGGTTGAGTAATATGCCTGATGACGGTGTGAAAGTGACTGTCCAGGGAGACTCAATTGAAGTTGAACTCTACATCATTCCTGGAAGTGAAGAAAACGTCCGGCTGGTGGCTCAGTCAGTGCAAAAACGAGTAACCCGGGCAATCACAGAAATGGTTGGCATGGAAGTTGCTCGTATAGACGTGCATGTAACCGATATCGATTTAGAAGCGTAGGTGTAATGAAATCAAGAACCGAGGCGCGCATTTGTGCCCTCCAATCACTTTATGAGCTCGACCTCACCGATCACTCGCTTGGTGAGGTCGTTGCTGACAGGATCGATGCAATGGGACTGGACGAATCCCAGTATGAATTTGCGCGGATGCTGACAGCCGGGGTTCGCGAATTCGCGGAAAGATTGGATTTGCTGATATCTGAACATGCTCCTGAATGGCCGTTGGATCAGGTTGCCGTGGTTGATCGCAACATCCTGAGGCTGGCACTATGGGAGGTGGCAGTCTACCGAAAAACACCTCTCAAGGTTGGCATCAATGAAGCGGTGGAGCTGGCTAAGGCATTCGGCACTGATAGCTCCCCTCGCTTTGTGAATGGAGTGTTGGGAAGCCTTGCAGATAACATCGAGACGATTACACAGACTCTAAACAAGTAGCAGGTTGTTATGCCCTCGAGAAAAATCAAATTTTACCTCCGGCTGACTTTGAGTCTGTTGGCGGTAAGTCTTTTGTTTGGATGCGCGATCCGCATCGATCCTGCTGATAAACCTCTCCCCACTAAACTCCCCGACATTCCAAAAAAAGTTACTTCACCAGATTTGATCCCACAAGACTTTTTGGTTGAATTACGTATACCTGCTTCACCAGATACCCAACTGGCTGTAGATGTTTTTGATGAAGTAAGCGGAATGCTCTACAACATAGAACGTTTTCCCCTCACACGCCAATCGGATGGTAAATTTCTGGGAACATTCTATCTCCCCCAAAATGCCACCTTGCGATATCGCTATGTGATGACTGCCCCACTGAATGTTGCAGAGCTAAAAGCAGATGGTATGCTTGTCGGATATCGTGTGGCTTATGTAGAAAAAAACAAAGTCATCAAGGACAATATTTCCGGCTGGCCGAACGCACCCTACACCGGAGAAACCGCTGATTTAAATGGCATTGTCCATGATAGTAAGAGCAACCAACCGCTTCCTGACGTCCTGATCAACATTGCTGGTTATCAGACTTTCACGGATATGACAGGCAGATTCATGCTTAACGATTTGCCTGTTGGTGTCCATAATCTCAGCGCAGTATCTATTGATGGCAGCCATGCCACTTTCCAGCAGCAGGCAAACCTGGTGGCTGGACTTTCAACACCCGCCGTGATTCAAATGACCCCGCTGCCGAAAATAACGGTCACACTAAACCTAACAGCACCGACGGACGCCATCGGAGCGCCAGTGAGATTAGCTGGCAACTACGCGCAAGTAGGTGCTATTTTTAATGAAACCGCCCAAGGTTCCTTTGCATCGCGCATGCCTTTGATGTCTAGAAACGAAGATGGAAGCTATACTATCCAGCTCAATCTGCATGCGGGCAATGTGTTTCGCTATAAATACACGCTTGGAAGCGGCTACATTAATGCTGAACGCGACCAAAGCGGAGCTCTGCTTCTGCGAACGATCACCCTTCCCGATCACGATGTGATTATTGCGGATGAGGTGGCGACCTGGCGGATTGATGACCAAAAACCCACAACCATCATCGCCCAGGCACCAGATGGAACACCGTCTGAGGATAACTTGAGTATCCAATTCTTTACCAACCACGCCCACCAACCTATTCCCATGTGGCCGATGGATGATAGCCGGTGGATGTTCCTCTTTTTTGGAAGTTCCAGCCTCGGTACCGTCACCTATCGCTTTACCCGAAATGACCAGCCTGACCTTTCCGTAGATCCGGTCAGCAGCGCCAATCCCTACCGGGTTGAATACATTTCAGATACGCCCCAAACAATCCAGATAGATCGCTGGACATCATGGGATACCAATCAAACAACTCCTATCGAACCAAACCAGGCAGCAGCGTCACGATTGGTTGGGGTGGAGTTGCTGCCAGGTTATAAGCCTGGTTTTCTCAGCCGCTACCGTCAGTTGCCAACAGAGCTTGAAAAATACGGCATCAACTGGCTGATACTTACACCCACATGGAACCTGGTTGAAAGAGAAGGGCTGCCTTACCTCGAGTTTGATGCCAATATGTCTATCCTGTTGACCGAACTGGGAGAAATTGCTTCTCTTGCAAAGTCTGGCGGGCTTACTGTTGCGCTTTACCCCCAAATCAATTTTCCCAGTCCTTCTCCTCAAAGCTGGTGGGAGAATTCCGAAAAAACATTAATTTGGTGGCAGCAATGGTATGCTGAGTATGAACGATTTATCATGAGCTACAGTCAGTTTGCGAATGTAAATGGTGTCGATCAGCTCATTCTCGGTGGCAGCGGTGTTGAAGCAAGCCTCCCTGGTGCCATAAAAACCAGTGGGACCAACTTTGGCACACCAAAAACCGCAGAACAGCTATGGTCGGACCTGCTTGGTAAAGTGAAGACTTATTACACTGGACAGCTGCTATTTGGTGTCCCTGCTGATGACGGAAATCTGAAAACCTTCAGCTTTTTTGACCGCGTCGATGGTTTCTATCTAACTCTAAGCGATCAGGATCTGCAAGCCCACGCATATGATCAATATTCAGTTGGAACCTATCTGGATGGAACCGTGGTTGTGTTTTATGAAACTGTCAACAAACCCTTGTTTTTTGGGATAAACGCAGCTTCTCTGACAATCAACCGCGTTGATTCTGAGACAGCGCCTGGCATATTGGTAAGCCCCTTCAACCCGCAATTTGGCACTGGTAATGTGGATCTGGCATCACAGGATTATTTCTACCAGGTCTACACCTCTGTTTTGGCTCAACGTGACTGGGTCAGCGGTATCAGCTCGCGGGGCTTCTTCCCAATCCTGCAATTGACTGACTTTTCATCCTCAATCTACGGAAAGCCAGCGATGAATTCTTTCATTAGTCTCACCACGCAATATAACTAAGAGGAAGGTACATGGAACCGCTACACGAATCATTAAGGTCCGAGTTGGAAAAATTAGGGTTAAGTGAGGTCAAGGAGGTGCGCTATAACCTCGACAAGACTGGTCTGATCACCCAGGCGGTCCTGGATGGAGAAGGTTTGCTTAGCGATTCAGGCGCCCTGGTAGTCAACACTTCGCCCTTCACTGGACGTTCTCCAAACGACAAGTACCTGATTGAAAACAGCGACCCCGATCTTTGGTATGCTTCCGGCACTGAGTCTCTTTCTGAAGAGCAATTCTTCACCTTGCACTCCAAACTCGTAAAAAAAATGAACACCCAGCACCTCTACGTTCGCGATATGTTCGCAGGCGCAGACCCCAAGTACACTGCCCGCGTTAGAGTCATCACAGATCTTGCCTGGCAGAATCTGGCCGCCTCAAATATGTTCATCGAGTCAAAATCGGGTGAACCGCACATTGACCCTGATTTCACCATTTTGGTGTCTTCCCAATTTGCCGCAGATCCCCAGGCAGATGGTTTACGATCTCCAGCGATGGTTATCCTAAATTTCAATGCTAAACAGGTTCTGATCGGCAACACCCGCTACGCTGGTGAAATTAAAAAGTCTGTTTTCACCTTCATGAACTACCTTCTTCCCAAAAAAGGCATTTTGCCTTTGCACTGCTCGGCCAACAAAGGTCACGACGGCAGTGTGGCGCTCTTCTTCGGGCTTAGTGGTACGGGTAAGACCACGCTTTCTTCTGACCCGGAACGCGCTTTGATCGGTGATGACGAGCACGGCTGGAGCGATGACGGCATGTTTAACTTTGAGGGTGGTTGTTACGCGAAAACGATTCGTATTAACCCGCAATTTGAACCCCTGGTCTGGTCTGCTATTAACCGTTTTGGCTGCCTGATCGAGAATGTGCCCCTGGATGAGAATCATCACCCTGACTTTGACTCAAGCGACATCACGGAAAATACCCGTGCCTCCTACCCCTTGGAATACATCGCTAATTACGAACCTTCGGGCATGGGCGGACATCCAAATCATATTTTCTTTTTGACCGCTGACGCCTTTGGCGTCATGCCTCCTCTTGCAAAACTTAACAACGCCCAGGCAATGTATTACTTCCTGAGCGGCTACACATCCAAGCTGGCTGGAACCGAACGCGGTCTTGGCGATAAGCCGCAGGCAACCTTCTCGACCTGTTTTGGCGCTCCATTCCTGCCGCTCAAACCGACTGTATATGCCAGACTACTTTCCGAAAAATTGACTAAACACGGCACGCAGGTCTGGCTGCTCAACACCGGTTGGTCTGGCGGTGGGTTTGGCACAGGCAAGCGCATTGCCCTACCTCTGACCCGGGCGATGATCTCCGCCGTTCTGAGCGGCGCATTGGATCACGTTGAGACGCACACGCACCCCATTTTCGGGATTGAAATACCTAATGAAGTTCCAGGCGTGCCTCAGGAGATCTTGAATCCGGAGCTTTCGTGGATCGATCGACCCGCTTATGAGAGCGAAGCAGCACAGCTGGCGCTAAAATTCACCCAAAATTTTGACAAGTACCGCGATTCCGTGTCCCACGAGGTAGTGGAAGCCGGACCACGCGTCAGGTAGCAATAATTAGAAAATGGAGGTCTGATGGATAAATTTGTCATTACCGGGGGACGACCACTGCGTGGCACAATGCAGCCTTCTGGCAACAAGAATGCAGCATTACCAATGATGGCAGCCTGTCTTCTTACGGAAGAGCCTGTCATCTTGCACAACATGCCCAACATCAAGGATACACAAACCATGCGCAAACTTCTTGAAAGCCTTGGCGTGGAAATTGAAGCACTTGAAAACACGTCATCCTGGCGTTTTCAGGCGAAAAACATCTGCCCGTCAGATCTCGACCCAGACCTCTGCCGTCAAATTCGCGCATCGATCCTTTTAGCTGGTCCGATGATTGCCCGTTTTGGCGATCTGGTTTTGCCCCCACCAGGAGGTGATGTCATTGGACGGCGTCGGGTTGATACGCACGTGCTAGCGTTGGAAAAGCTTGGTGCAACGTTTAAGTACAATGGCGTATTTGATTTCAAGTCCGAAAGGCTGCAAGGCGCGGACATCCTGCTCGATGAAGCCAGTGTGACTGCAACCGAAAATACAATAATGGCAGCAGTGCTTGCCAACGGCACAACGACTATACGCAACGCAGCCTCAGAGCCCCACATCCAGGAACTCTGCAAAATGTTAAATACAATGGGCGCTGAAGTGCAAAACATCGGCTCAAACACGCTTGTTATTGAGGGAAAAGAAAGCTTGCATGGAACTGAATTCGCCATCGGACCTGACTACCTGGAAGTGATCAGTTTCGTAGGCGCGGCTGTCGTGACCCATGGAGAAATCCGCATTAAGAATGCCGGAGTCGAACATCTTTCGATGATCAAGATGGTCCTGAAACGGCTTGGCGTCGATATGACATTTATTGGGGACGACATCCTCGTGAACGCCAATCAGCGCCTGGTGATAGAGCCTGATCTGGGCAACGCTATCCCTGAGATCAGCGTTATGCCCTGGCCTGCCTTCCCCACTGACCTGATGAGTATCGCCATCGTGATTGCCACCCAATCCACCGGGACCATCCTCTTTCATGATTGGATGTACCCCAGCCGCATGTTCTTCACCGACAAATTAGTCTCAATGGGAGCGCAAATTGTCTTATGTGACCCACATCGCTGCATAGTCAACGGACCAACCCGATTGAACGCAGAAAAACTGGATAGCCCGGATATTCGGGCTGGCATAGCCCTGGTCCTTGCCGCCCTTTCAGCAAACGGCACTTCAGTTATTCGTAATGTAAACCAAATCGACCGTGGTTACGAACGGATCGATGAGAAGTTAAGAGGGCTTGGAGCTGAAATTATCCGGGAAAAAGCCTAAGTTCGAAATCGAAATGCCTATAGCTAAAGTTAAGCAAAAATGAGGTTGGCAAAATAGCCAACCTCATTAATGTAGGATAAGTCCTGTTACTTTTGAGCTTCGCAGACTTCCAAAAATTGCTTGACAACATCTTTGAGCATAGGCTCAGGAAGCGCGCCAACCTGGCGATGGACAATCTTGCCATCTTTCAGCATCAGCATGGTAGGTATGCCCTGCACTCCATACTTACCAGCCCACTCCTGATTTTCATCAGTATTGACCTTGGCTACAATCAATTTGCCAGCACTTTCTTTGGCAATTTTATCCAGGATCGGGGCAACCATCCGGCAAGGACCACACCATGGGGCCCAAAAATCGACAATTACGGGTAAAGAGTTTTCGATGACGGTCTTTTGAAAAGCGGCATCTGTAACGTGAATAGGTTCTTCAATCATTAGTAAAAATCCTCCGATAAATTTATTCGAGTATACAAGTGTTTCCGCCCAATTTCAATCAAAAAGCTTATTCAAGCTACCAACCCATTTTTTCTATTAGAGGTTGCCAAAGCACAATGACCCCAATAATGACTGCTAAAATGGCAGCGATCAGCACAGACGCTGCGCCAACGTCCTTACCAACTTTCGCGAGCGGATGTTTTTCAGGACTGGCCAGGTCAACGATGACCTCAAGTGCAGTGTTCATGAATTCTGCCATCCAAACTAACCCGATCACCAGTAGAATTGCCAGCCATTCCAGCCTATCAATTTGCAGCCACAAGGCAAGCAAAACCACAACGACCGTCGCCACAAGGTGCAGCCAGGCATTTTTTTGTGTCTTCAGGACATAAAAGAATCCTGATGACGCATATTTGAAAGAATTCCTTCTCCCCCGAATAAATTTCTCGGTTTCTTTTCTTCTGGATTTCATGGCAAATCTTTTTTACCCTTCAAAAAATAGATAATTAAGATAAAATAGAAACTCACTTGCGGGTGTTGCCAAGTGGTAAGGCATTAGCTTCCCAAGCTAACATTCGTGGGTTCGAATCCCATCACCCGCTTTTTCGTTTAATCCAATTATAGCTGAGAAAAGAATCAAAACGCCACTGGTATCCCGGTGGCGTTTTCAATGGATTAGTTGAGTTCTTTTTTGTAAACCCGGTGGTTCTTGTAAAACCGCACACCCAGGTTTGCCAGGTCCTTCCGCATCTGGGTGGCTGTCTCTGCTACTTGAGTAAGCTCCGCATGCACAAAGCGAGGATGTTCGTGCGCGGCAGAAATTAAGGCTTCCATCAGCAAAGCGTTCCCGCCCATGCCCTGGTATTCAGGCAGGATGCCAATTCCATTGAAATCCAGCCATTCGGTGCGTTTAAGTGCGGTGAGTAGTCGCAGGATCTCGATTGGTCCAAGTTTCCCTTTGTTTTTCTGCATGACAGCAGAGACGTCCGGGAATGGCAGCACAAATCCGACAGTTTCGCCATCTGTGTTTAGAATGAACTTCACTATCTCAGGAATAACAAAACCAATGGCGTTATCAATAACGAACTTTAGCTCCCGATCGCTGAGGGGATAATACTCCCAGTTATTGACAAAAGATTTATTGTATGCATCGCGCAGCTTATCTTTCCAGGCATAGATCTCTTTCTTATTCTTAAAACTCATAATTCTCAAAGAACCACGTTTTTTGGCTATTTCGATGGCTTTTTTGACCTTCTCAGGCAATACAAATTCATCTAACTTGATGTAACTTGAAACGAAATCAACTTCTTTGACGAAGCCATAGTTTTCCACAAGCCGTTGATAATATGGATAGTTGTAATTCATCATATTCATCATCTGGCGATGTTCAAACCCTTCAACCTGGATGCCGTAACCGTCCAGAGGTCCATAACCCTTGGGTCCAACGATGCGATTCATGCCGTGCTCCAGGGTCCAACGTGTGGCAAGATCAAACAGGGTATCGGCAACTTCCTGATCGTCGATGCAATCAAAAAGGTAAAACTCACTGTCTTTCGTTCCGTGATAGTCGTTAAATGGACGATTAATCAGCATCGATAATTTGCCGACCACTTTGCCATCGCGTTTAGCCAGGAAGAACTCTGAAATGGAATGATCATAGAATGGATGCTTCTTCTCATTCATCATGGCGTAAATATCATTTTTGAATGGCGGGACAAACTGCTTACAGTCCCGATAGAGATCGTATTGAAATTCGACAAATTCTTTTCTTAGTGCCTTTGTGTCTACTTTAATAATTTCGATCATGCCTTCCTCCAACTGAGATTTAATAAGGAAATAGTTAATTACTATGTTATAACCCCAAACTCTCAATTGCGGTACTTGCCGATCGGTTCGAGTTGTTATATAATCCGCCTGTTAAAGCTTAGTTTGAAATGAGGTTTCTGTATGATTGATGTAAACGATTTACGCAAAGGTGTCACGTTTGAAAGTGATGGTAACCTTTATCGCGTTTTGGAGTACGCCCACAACAAGCCGGGTCGGGGCTCTGCCACGATCCGCATCAAAGCACGTGATATTCGCAAAGGTAACACACTTGAAATGACCTTCATCTCGGGAGATCGGGTTCAGGACGTTCGGCTCGATTACCACAACGTCCAATATCTCTATCGCGATGATAATTTCTTTTATTTCATGGATACGGAAACTTTCGACCAACCTGCAATCCCCAACGATCTTGCGGAAGACTACGCCGGCTTCTTAAAAGAAAATATGGAAGTTAAGCTGACTTTCTTCGGGGAAGAGGCACTTGACATCGAATTGCCTACTAGTGTGGATCTAAAAGTCATCACAGCCGACGCTTCCGCTCGCGGCAATACAGCCACAGGTGTAACAAAACAGGTCATCACAGACACGGGTCTGAAAGTTCAAACACCTTCATTCGTTAACGAGGGCGATACCATTCGTGTCGATACCCGCACCGGTGAATACCTTACTCGGGTTTAGTTATTGATGAAGACTCCGGACGGCCGTGAATGTAAATTCTTTTATGGGGATTACTATCGCGGACGAAATTTTGAGGAATGCCGTGCGTTGATCAATCCTCAGGATAAAAAGGATTGGACTTCGGCTGTCTGTAAAACCTGTCCTGTACCGGTCATCCTCCAGAATAATGGTTGTCCTAACATGGCACTGACAACCTATTTCCAGAAGACTCTGTTTGGCAAGCGTATTCGTGTGAAAGCCTGGTGTTCCCGTTCGCATGGCATTGTGCGCAATCCTAATGTCGGATGCGGTTTATGCCACCTGCCCCAGGAAACTGAGAAACGTTAGAGTTCTATCAGAAACTTGTGCAAAGCTCTGCTTTGGGATAATCCAACACGTCTTATTGGTATAATCTTACCTGATGCGTAAAGCGTTAATTTTACGGAGGTAGTTTTGAAACCACGAAATCAGTCTTTCTTTATCTCGGCTCTGTTGCTATTTGCAATGATCGCCATGGTGTTTTATGGCGTTCAGGAGAATAGCTTCGGCAGTACCGAGATTCCTATTAACCAACTAGCGGCAGATATTGAGGCTGGTAAAGTTTCCAGCATAAAAGTTGACGAGAACCGGGTTGAGGTCCAATACAAGAACCTGGAACAGAAAACGGCCACTATATCTTCCAAGGATCCTCAAAGTGGTCTGGTGGAACAACTGATCCAGCTTGGGGTTTCACCTGAGAAACTGCGCGACCCGTCACTCAGCATCCAGATCCTTGTCCCCGGTTTTTGGTCGGAAGCTCTGATAGCCTTCTTGAACTTCATCCCGTTCATTCTGATGGGAGTCTTTTTCTTCCTGTTCATCCGGCAGGCGCAAGGATCAAACAATGCCGCCATGGCATTCGGCAAATCCCGCGCCAAAATGCTTACGGGTGAACATCCAACAGTCACATTTGCTGACGTCGCTGGAGTAGAAGAAGCTAAAGAAGAGCTGCAGGAGATTGTTGAATTCCTCAAAGAACCCCAAAAGTTCATTGCTTTGGGCGCAAGAATTCCCAAGGGTGTGCTCTTAGTGGGCTCTCCCGGTACTGGTAAGACCCTGATGGCAAAAGCAGTTTCAGGCGAAGCTGGTGTGCCATTCTTCTCCATTTCAGGGTCAGAATTCGTTGAGATGTTCGTTGGAGTTGGCGCTAGCCGCGTCAGGGATTTGTTTGACGAAGCCAAAAAACATTCCCCGTGTATTGTTTTTGTAGATGAAATCGATGCTGTCGGTCGCCACAGAGGTGCGGGTCTTGGTGGAAGCCACGACGAGCGCGAACAAACACTCAATCAACTCCTGGTCGAGATGGATGGCTTTGGCACCGATACCAACGTTATCGTCATTGCGGCAACCAACCGACCTGATATTCTTGACCCCGCCTTGATGCGCCCAGGTCGTTTTGACCGTCGTGTCATGCTCGACAAGCCCGATCTCAAAGGTCGTGAGGCGATCCTCAAAGTCCACACCCGCGGCAAGCCCGTCTCTTCTGAAGTCAGTTTGGAGGAAATCGCACGTTCGACGCCCGGTTTTGTTGGCGCTGACCTGGAAAATTTGGTCAACGAGGCTGCTATTCTCGCCGCTCGCCGTAACAAGAAGATCATCAATCAATCCGAGTTTGAGGAATCCATCGAAAGAGTTATTGCCGGTCCAGAACGCAAGAGCCGTCTGATCAACCCCAAAGAAAAGAAAATCATTGCTTACCACGAGGCTGGACATGCCGTGGTGATCAATGCCCTGCCTGAAGGGGATCCTGTACAGAAAGTCTCCATTATTTCCCGTGGTATGATGGGCGGTTTTACCCGCTCACTGCCGACCGAGGATCGCAACCTTGAGAGCCGGAAGAAGCTCATGTCCGACATGGTCGGTATGCTTGGTGGTCGTGCAGCAGAAGAAATCATGTTTGACGACATCACGTCAGGTGCTTCCAGCGACATCGAACGGGTCACCAAGATAGCCCGCAGCATGGTTACGCGCCTTGGCATGAGCGAAAAGCTCGGACCGATGGTATACGGGCAAAAGGAAGAACTGGTGTTTCTTGGACGTGAAATCTCCGAACAGCGCGATTATTCCGAAGCGGTAGCCCAGGAAATTGACCGCGAAGTGCAGCGGGTGGTTAAGGAAGCTTATAAAACAGCAAAAGAAATCCTTGAAATACACAAGGATAAATTGATTGCCGTGGCTGAGAAGTTACTCGAGGTTGAAACGATCTCCAACGAAGAATTTGAGGCGATCTTCCCTCCTCCGGTCGACAAAACTCAGGGCATACCGGTTATTCTTTAGACGCAATTCCAAGCTTGACCTCAACAAGATCCAGTGCATGTTCTAAAAGCGCTGGATCTTGTGCGTTTAACCAATGAATGTCAGCATCGGTTGGCTTAAACCAGTTCGCCTGCCGGCGGACGTAAACGCGCGTATTGCGTCTGATCATTGCGATTGCCTCTTCAAGGGTAGTTTCACCCCTTAAGTGGGCTATTATCTCGTTGTATCCGATCACCCGCATTGTCTCAAGCGTCGGACCAAAACCAGCATCAAGCAAATGCTGCACTTCATCCACTAACCCCTGACCGATCATGTCCTTAATTCGCTGATCAATGCGGGCATACAACACCTCACGCGGAAGTTCCAACCCAATTATCAGGGTGTTATATGGCGGGGGTTCTTTATCCCGCAGATCGGAAAATTTTTTTCCTGTGCTCAGGATCACTTCCAATGCACGGATGGTGCGGCGATGGTTGCGATAGTCGATGTTTGCCGCTGCCTGGGGATCGATGGCATTGAGCATTTCATGGAGTTTGTCGAATCCAATACGATTGCCAATTGTTTCGAGGTCCTCACGTAACTGATCGACAGGACCATGCGATGGCACCTGCCAGTTTTGCAGAATTGCGCGCACATATTGCCCGGTACCCCCTGCCAGGATTGGCAACCTGAAACGTTGGTGGATTTCGTCGATGACACGAGTTGCCGATTGCTTGTAAAGCCCCAAATTCCAGGGTTCTTCCAGGCTGGCGACGTTTATCAGGTGGTGTTTGGCAGCGGCAAGTTCCAAAGGACTTGGCTTGGCAACTCCAATCTCAAGTTCACGATACAGATAGCGTGAATCAGCAGAAACGATCTCACCATTTAACGCGCACGCGAGTTTAATCGCAAAGGCACTCTTACCAGAAGCGGTAGGTCCCACAATCACTAACAAAGGTTGCTCACTCATCGATTCTCACAGAACGAAAATGGAGAATTTCAGGCGGTCTGCCTGGGTGAAAATCTTCCACAACAACCAGGTCCAAATTCCAAATTTCGGGATATTCCGTGTGTTCAAAAAGGTAGGCGTTCATGGTAGCGGCAATCGCTTTCAATTTCTTCTTGCCCACACTGTACTCTGCCGGTCCAAAATTCTGGCTGCGACGGGTCTTCACCTCCACACAAGTCAACAAGCCGGTCTCATCCAGCATGATCAAATCAGCTTCACCGTATCGGCAGTGGTAGTTTCTTTGAACCAATTCATAGCCCTGGGCCAATAACTTATCAAGCACCAGCGTTTCACCCCAGTTTCCGGTATTTTTTCTGCTCAGTGAACTCATGCCAAAAGTATAATCGTTTCGCTGAGGTTCTCAAGGTATCCAAAAAATTTACACTCAGGCATCAAAAAATGGAAATTCTTGCAAGTAAATTGCGCGCAAAAAAGCCGCACATCTGCTAACTTTCCAAGCCCTTCCTCGTCGGAATCCCGGAGGCGGGCAGGAAATTTAGCTTTTATACCAGGATTAAGATAAAATTGACCAATTATATAGACAGGATTTTCCTATGGCTACTTGCGAAATTGTTACAATCGGTACTGAGCTGCTTCTGGGTGAGATACAAGACACCAACTCAAGGTTTATCGCCAGGTCACTACGAGACATCGGTGTTGACCTCTACCGCCTTACGACCGTAGGGGACAATCTCAACCGCATCACAGCCACGCTACAGGAAGCCTTGATGCGCGCGGATATCGTAATCACAACAGGTGGGCTTGGACCAACTGTTGACGACCCAACCCGCCAGGCAGTCGCCAATGTCTTCAATGTCAAACTGATTTACAAAGAAGAGTTGTGGCAGCAGATTTTGGCAAGATTTAGCCGCTACAATCGGACTCCTACTGAGAACAACAAACGCCAGGCTTTTATACCTGCAAATTCGGTCGCTATTCCCAATCCAGTCGGCACCGCTCCAGCATTTTATGTCGAATTGGGGGGGAAGACCCTTATCTCGCTGCCAGGCGTTCCACGCGAGATGGGATACCTTATGAACAATTTTGTGGTGGAATACCTCAAACATCGCTATGACTTACGTGACGAAATCATTCTCCCATGGGTGATTCACACCATTTCTAAAGGCGAATCGAGCATTGATGAGATTATTGGTGAAATGGAAACGCTGTCCAACCCAACTGTTGGTCTTCTCGCGCATCCAGGTCAAACCGATATACGTGTCACTGCCAAAGCCCCTTCTGCCGCAGAGGCTGAGGAAATGATGCAACCTGTTCTGCAGGAAATTCGCGATAAATTAAAAGAATATATTTTCGGTGAGAACGAAACCACCCTCGAACAAGCAGTCGCAGAGCTGCTAAACCAATCCAAAACACGTGTTTCGATTATTGAAAGCGGATCGAATGGTGAGGTCTTTGATAAATTAAAGCGGCATATGCTGGATAGTCAACTCACCGGAGATAATGTACACCTGGTCTTTTCAGGCGAAACTCTGCATCGCCTGATGCATGAATACCAGGAGCAAAAGAATGCTGATATGGTCCTTGCGGTCATAGTAAGCTCCAAGGAATCCGATCCGCGCGTCCAGATAGCCTTACTTCATAACGGACAGCTTTCAGAGACTGACCGAATCTATGGTGGACCCCCTGGAGATGCCGTCACCTGGGCGGTTAATTACGCTCTGGACATGATTCGTTGGAAATTTATCGAAAACTGAAGGAGAGAGATGCAAAACTTAACAACCATTCTCAAGAATGCAATTGTTCTGACCATGAATCAAAACTATGAAATCTTTGATCCAGGCGCGATCGCGATCGATGGGGACAAAATCATTGCGGTTGGCTCCCAGGATGAAATTCTTTTGCAGTACCAGGCGAATGAAGTGATCGACTGCGGCAAAAAAGTACTTTTGCCTGGATTGGTTAATGTCCACACGCACATCCCGATGACCTTGCTGCGGGGATTGTCTGATGACCTGCGCCTGGATGTCTGGTTGATGGGTTATATGATGCCGGTGGAACGCGAGTTTGTCTCGCCTGAATTTGTCCAGCTTGGCACCAAACTCGGTTGCGCGGAATTCATCCGATCTGGCGTTACGACTTTCAATGATATGTACTATTTCGAAGACGAAGTAGCTGAGGCGACCGCCGAAGTTGGATTGAGGGCTGTTGTCGGTCAAACCGTCATGAAGTTCTCGGCCCCAGATGCTGAATCCTACGAGGACTCTCTAGAGCTCAGCGAGAACCTGATCAAAAAGTGGCAGGGTCATGCCCTGATCGTCCCCGCAATTGCGCCACACGCAGTCTATACCTGCACTCCGGATGTATTCAACTCGGTTGTAGAACTGGCGAAGAAATATGATGCCAGGGTTCACTTCCACGTATCGGAAACCAAGGATGAGGTTGAAAACCTGCGTAAAGAACATGGATTGCCAGTGGTGCCTTACATCCGTAAGTTCGGCATGCTTGAGACCAAGCTCATTGCGGCTCACTGTGTTCACCTGGATGAAGGTGAAATCCGCACGCTGCAGCACGCTGGCGTTGGCATCGCTCATAACCCCACCTCCAATCTCAAGCTTGCATCCGGTTTTGCACCGGTAGCCCGCATGATGCACCTTGGCTGCAATGTGGGTATCGGAACGGATGGCCCAGCTTCCAACAATGATCTCGATATGTTTGAGGAAATTCGGCTGGCCACTCTGATTGCTAAGGCGTCTTCCGGGGATCCAACGGCGCTTCCTGCGCGCCAGACCCTGGCGATGGCGACCATCATTGGCGCAAAAGCGCTGTACTTGGACGAGATCATTGGAAGTCTTGAACCAGGAAAACGAGCTGACCTGATCCTGGTAGATATTTCTCCTCTCCACAACCAACCACGTTTCTTACGAGACCCCGATGGTATTTATGCCCAACTCATTTATGCTGCCAAATCGACCGACGTCACCGACACCATGGTCAATGGTAAATGGCTGATGAGGGATCAGGAATTGCTCACCCTCGACGAGGAGCATTTAGTGGCCGAAGCCAATAAAATTGCAGTAAAGATTGACGAGTTCCTCAAAGGACGTGAAGAGTCGGTCTATTCCAAGCTAATTACGATCGGCGGCGCAGCGGAAGAGGAGAGTTTTGAGGTTCAGGTCAAGGTGAAAGTTGACTCAATTGCGCCCGTTTTGGGAGCCCTTACCAAACCTGGCATACTTATCCTGCGAAAGCGCCATTACCACGAATATGACACTTATTTTGGCTTTGAAAGACTTTCCCAGGGGCGCTTGCGCTACCGCGAAGATGAATTCCTTGATGAAATGGGTAAGATCACAAGCGTGCGTTCACGCCTGACCCTTATCGGCGAACTGGATACTCCTCGGGATATTAACGATTCCAAGATCATGCTCTCCCGCAGCCGTTATCTCGCCCCGGCAACCCACAGTCTGCGTTTCTATCATGAGTATTTCAAGCCTTCATCCAAAATCGAAATTGAAAAAGATCGTCTGCGATACTTGATCCAATTCAAGGATACAGAATTTTTTATCAACCTTGACACCATTCAAACGCCCGCTATTGGAAAGTATGTTGAAATCAAAAGCCGAACCTGGAGCCGCCAGGATGCGGACCAAAAGGCCGCTCTCATTCGGGAGCTGGCAGACTATCTTGGGCTGGATCTTACCAAGATAAACACGCTGGATTATCTGCAAATCGTTGAAAACACACTTGAGAACTAGAGAAGTAGAGGTAGCGATGGACCCGATCAAGGTACTATTTGCTTCAGCGGAAGTAGCCCCCTTTGCCAAAGTCGGCGGATTGGGTGATGTTTCCGGTGCCCTTCCCCCAGCTCTTAGGGATCTGGCAGGAGGCGCTCTTGACATTCGTCTCATTATGCCTTTTCACGCGGCTACAAAGAAACTGAATCCACCCCACCGCCTGATCGGGACATTCTCATTTGAGGCTAATGGCCGCTCAATTTCCACAGACTTATACGTCAGCGAAAACAGTGGGGTGCCGGTCTACCTGCTTGACAACGAATTTATTAACCACGATTCACCGGTTTACCACGGCGACTGGGTGCTTGATGGAATGAAATATGCCACCTTTTCCCTGGCGCTTTTAGAAGCGGTGCGCTACCTGGATTGGAAGATCGACATACTGCACGCCAACGATTGGCACACAGCCCTGTCAGTACATGCCCTGAAGACCATCTATGCGGATGACCCTATTTTTGCTGGGGTGAAAACCATCCTTTCGGTTCACAACCTGCCATTCAATGGTTGGGGTTCCCAGGAAGCCATGATTGCTCTCGGTTTGGAGCCCAGTATCGATCCCGATCTGCCTGATTGGGCGAAATTTACTCCTCTTCCGATGGGGCTTTCTGCCGCGGATAAGTTTATTGCTGTCTCACCAAATTATGCGAAGGAAATCCTGACACCTGAGTATGGTTGTGGGATTGAAGAATACTTAGAGAAGCATAGCGACAAAGTTATTGGCATCCTCAATGGTATCGATGAATCAAAATGGGATCCAGCGACGGATACCGCGATTTCAAGCAACTTTAGCCTCGACAACCTAGATGGAAAGTTTAAGAACAAACTTGATCTCCAAAAAGCTCTCGGTTTTGAAATCAATGTGGATATTCCTCTCCTGACAACTGTCAGCCGGTTGGACCGCCAGAAGGGCATCCCCAGTATTCTGAATGTCCTTCCAACTCTCACCGATCAGCCTTGGCAATTCGCGCTGCTGGGTACAGGTGACCCAGAACTCGAGCGCCTGGCAAATGAACTTAGTGCTCAATACCCCGACAGGATTGCCTGTATCCTCAAGTATGACGACGTAATAGCGCGTATGCTATACGCAAGTGGTGATATATTTCTAATGCCAAGTCTGTACGAGCCCTGCGGTCTTTCACAAATGTTCGCAATGCGTTATGGAAATCTTCCGCTCGCAACCAGCACTGGCGGTTTGGCTGACTCCATCCTCGATTACTCCGCGGACCCAGCCTCGGCCACCGGCTTCCTGTACGTGGAAAAGAACGAAGAGGGCTTACAGGCAGCCCTCAAACTTGCCTTGAAGGTTTTTGAGGATAAGATAGCCTGGGCAATCATGCGCCGCAACGCCATGAGCGTGCACTTCTCGTGGCAACTTTCCGCGGACAAGTATTTGGATGTTTACCGTAAACTCCTGGCTTAGCAGTTTCTGAAAGGGTCTTCATTATGAAACTTGAACGTTCTTCGGGTATCTTACTCCACCCTACCAGCCTCCCCAGCCCAGATGGAATTGGTGATTTAGGTCCGGAAGCTTACCGTTGGATTGACTTTCTGCACGATTCAGGCACGCAACTATGGCAAATTCTGCCACTTGGACCGACCGGATACGGCGATTCACCCTATCAATGCTTCTCCGCTTTTGCAGGTAATCCTTTCCTTGTCAGCCCGCTCCTTCTGCTTGAGTCTGGTTTACTAAAGAGCTCGGATTTGCGTCAACGCCCGGCGTTCCCGGAAACCTCCGTTGATTTTGGACCGGTGATCCAGTGGAAAAACCACTTGCTGGACACCGCTTATGAAAACTATCTGGGCTTGAATTCAACTGAGATCTCTGATCAATTCAAGCAGTTTCAATCCGAGAATTCCCAGTGGCTGGATGATTACAGTCTGTTTATGGCGATCAAGGAATCGCAAGGCGGGCAGCCCTGGTCCGACTGGCCAAAAGCCTTGAAATTCCGTGAACCAGCTGCTTTGGAGCAAGTGCGCCAGGAACTGGCAACCGTAATTGAGAAAGTAAAGTTCAGCCAATTCCTGTTCAATCAACAATGGCAAAACCTGAAGAATTACGCGAACTCAAAAGAGATCCGCATCATTGGAGACATGCCGTTTGTCATCGCTTTGGACAGCGCTGATACATGGGCTAATCCACAACTCTTCTTGATGGATGAATCGCTCTCCCCCACCATGGTAGCTGGCGTCCCACCAGATTACTTCTCTACCACCGGTCAACTTTGGGGCAATCCCCTTTACAACTGGCCAGTCCATGCCCAGCAAAACTATGATTGGTGGGCTCGTCGCCTTGGCGCAGTCCTCACCATGGTGGACCTGGTTCGGCTGGATCACTTCCGCGGCTTTGCGGCTGCCTGGCATGTACCCTTTGGCTCAGAAACTGCGATTAATGGTGAGTGGATCAATAGTCCGGGACTGGCATTATTCACGGAACTTAAAACGCGTTTTCCGGACCTTCCAATCATCGCTGAAGACCTGGGTGTCATCACCCCTGATGTTGAAGAACTGCGAGATGGTTTTGGTCTCCCTGGGATGAAGATCCTCCAGTTTGCTTTCAGCGGCGACCCCGAGGATGACTTCCTGCCGCATCACTACCCAGTTAATTGCTTCGCGTATACCGGATCTCACGACAATGAGACTGCCCGGGGCTGGTTCGATCACGCCACCCCGAAAGAGAAAAAATTCTGTTTGGATTACCTCGGTGCAGACATAAGCGAAGTTCCGCATCGGATGATTCGGGAAGTTTGGCGATCGGTTGCCAGCTTTACGGTCGCTCCGATGCAGGATTTCCTTGGCTTGGGTTCCGAAGCTCGCATGAACCTGCCTGGATGCGCCTCAGGCAACTGGTCCTGGCGCATGTCAAAGCAAGCGCTTAGCAGCGAACTGAAGGATCAGATTTATCAGCTCAACTTCCTCTACAGCCGTCTGCCAGAAAGTGAAAAAGAAAGAAATTCAATGAAATATCAATCCGAAACCAGTGATACCGTCAAACCGCACTGACAGTTGATTTTAGAATCAAAAAAGAGGCTGACCGGAAAAAAGTCAGCCTCTTTTTTTTTTATCCTTGAGAATACTTCTCGTGAGCTGCCATCGCGGCACCCACGATGCCTGCCAAATTTTGCAACTTGGCGGCCACAACCGGGGCTTCGGTTGTCAAATACTTTGAATATTTTTCAAAATCGCTGCTGATACCGCCACCAAGAACAAAGATTTCCGGGTTTAGTAGGGCTTCATAGGTTAGCAAAACGTTGTTAAAACGGGACGCCCACTGTTTCCAGGACAGTTTCTCCTTCGTTTTGATCGCTGCGGAAGCACGATGCTCCGCTTCCTTTCCGCGGATATCAATATGACCGAGTTCTGTGTTTGGCATCAACTTGCCTTCCACAAATATGGCAGTGCCAAGCCCTGTTCCAATCGTCAGGAACATCACCACATCGTATTGCCTCAGTGCCTCGTCCCCAAAGCGCATCTCAGCAAAGCCGGCAGCGTCCGCGTCGTTTAAGACTACAGCCGGCTGCCCGGTTTTTTCCGTGACCATAGTTTCCAGGTTCTTACCGATCCAGTCCTTGTGAAGATTGGCAGATGTAAAAATCTGACCATGTTTCACCACACCGGGGAAACCCGCGCCAATGGGACCTTCATAATTGAGTTCTTTCTTGATCTTATTGATGCTTTTAACAATAACTGCTGGTTCCTTGATGGTCTTATAGGCAATCCGAACCCGTTCAGAAACCAATAAACCCGTCTCAGTGTCCACGATCGCGCCTTTTGTCGCTGATCCCCCGATATCAATTCCTAATACCTGCATCTCTCCTCCTTTAGTCACACCCAAAATTCAAGTGTTCTTCATAATTTCTTGAAAAATTATGTGTCAAACTGCCGTCACATTTGGCTCTAAAAAAAAGGTAATCAGTTACTGCTGGAGCCACAGCAGCTTTTAGCGCAGCCAGACTCGGGTTTGAAATTGGTCCTGGTGGCAAGCCCGGATTACGATATGTATTATATGGCGAATTTACCTCTATATCGGTAAAAGTCAACGGACTTTTCCACCACGTGTTCTTCTGCGCATCATAACCCAGCGCATATTGCACAGTTGGATCGGTCTCAAGCTGCATTCCAATCGCCAGGCGGTTGTAGAAAACCGAAGCAATGATAGGCATTTCTTCTTCAGCAAGGGTTTCTCGTTGGATTATTGATGCCATCGTGATGGCTTGATGTAGCGTCAAGCCGCTGCTTTGTAAATCTTTTTCAAAATCTTCTGTCAAGACCATTGTCGTAAAGCGTGCTAATATTTCGGCAACCAAATCCTCAAGTGAGATATCAGGCTTCATGCTGTAAATACCTGGAAAGAAATAGCCCTCAAGAGTCATCCATGGCGGGATCTGCAGCTGCTCCCTGTAAGTTTCCTGGGGCGCAGTGGCAAGTGTGAGGAAGTCTGCCGCACTGAAGGATAAACCCAACCCATCGATCATCGCTGCAAATTCTTCCAGACGCCAGCCGGGGAAAATTGTGAACTGTTTGTCGCGCCTGGTAACATCAGAGATCATATCCGCAACATCGATCGCGTTTAAGCCCATTGGGACAGTGTAGTTGCCGGGCTGAATGTTGCGATCCTTGCCCGAATAGATCAGGTAGGTACAGGTCAGGCTCGCGGATTCGACCAGCTCTCTTTTCTCCAAAGTTTCGCAAAGTTGTTGGATTGATTGATCCGTTTCGACTGTTACTTTTTCTTCCAATAGTCCACTGCCAGGCGAAGTGGCTAACATCTTTTCCCTGCCCTGGAAAAGCACAAAACCATGCTTCAAGGCAGAAATTGAGCTCAAAGATTCGCCCGGAAAACCGTAAATTTCCCTTGTCTTGTAATTCACATAGAATAAGCCTGCTGCCAGCGCTATTGCCAGAAGCAGAAAAATGAGGGGGAAAATGGACTTGCGTTTTTCAGGCACTTTCATCCTCAGGAGTTCGCGCGCAGTGATCCAGAAAACTTTGCAGGATCAATGCCGCAGCCTTATCGTCCAGCGCTTGTCTTCGTGAGCTGCGACTCCTTTTCATTTCCACGCTGGTAGCAATCATATTTTGAGTTGAAAAAGACTCATCCCAAGTCCTTACCGGGATAGGGCTGATAGACCTTAATTGCTCCACAAAACGCAGCACTGATCGTGCCCTGGGACCTTCCCCACCGTCAGAATCGTAGGGGATCCCAACAACGATCATGCCGCAGCCCTCTTCCTCACCAAGCCTGCAGATTTCCTGCGCATCTTTCGCCCTGGAAACATGCGTGATGATGGACAGCGGTCGCGCAAAACTGCCGCTCTCATCGCTGATCGCGATCCCAATTCTCACATTTCCGTGGTCAATTCCGAGGATTTTCAATTCTACGATCCATTTCTTGTCAGTCAATTTCAAAAATTATACAATGATTCTTCCTGGTGTTCTGATCGTGGGTTTACCCACCGATTAAAAATAAAAGGCAGTGGCTCACAAACCACCGCCTTTCACTAACAAATCAAATTAACTCTTCAGGTGGACCCTGAGGGCGTTCCGATCTTTTTGCACCAGTGCCTGCAAGTCTCCCAAAGCCTGAGCTCTTTGCAGGGTGCCAAAGCTCATTCCTTCGCCAGGGATCTCAAAATCCAGTTCGGCATCTTTGGTGAAGTGGATAAACAGTCCGCCAGGCTGACCACCCTTGTGTAGCTGCCCGGTGGAATGCAAGAAGCGCGGCCCAAAGCCAAGCGTGGTCGCTTTGTTTACAGTGTTCAGAATCTTGCCCCGTAAAGCCTGAAGAAATTCGAAATTCTCTTCAATCCGTGGAACAAATCCGCTAAGAACGACGTAACCTTTTTCTGGAACCGTCCTGGCATAGGCTAACAGTAACGCCGCGAGTTCAGTTTCCTTTAACGCTTCTTCGTCTCTAAAGCCATAAACAATCGCCTTTTCGTTTTCCCAGATCGGCTCTCCGTCTTCCAGTTTACCGTTCTTCTGGTAGGCGCTGATCACGTCTTTGGCAATGCTTTTGCTCAGTTGCACATTCGGTTGGTCAAATGCATTCAGTTGCAGCACCGCGCATGCAATTGCCGTAGCATATTCCCAGCGATAAAACTCTTTGGCAAGCGCATACGGTTCCGGGATGGCAATCGTCAGAACGACATGCCCCGCCTGTTTCAACACTTCCGTGAGATCAGCTTTGCTCCCGTCGGTTTTGAAGTAGACGAAAATCCTATCCTCGGGATAGCTCTGTCCCTGCAAAACAGGTTCATTCTCGATTGGCAGAATCCCCTTACCCTCTTTACCGCTGCTTTCAGCAGTTAACTGCTCAAGCCACGGCACCAGGCTGCCTGCAAAACCTTCAGCAATGAAGGTTAATTTGTCTTTTCCGCGCTTTGCAGCCTCACCCAGCACCAAGCCCAGCATCAGGTTGGGATTAGCCGGATATGGCACGTTTTTGCGGCTTTGGAGGTCAGAGGCATTGCCTTGTCCAAGCATTTTTTGCAGATCGATGCCCATCACCGCGGCCGGCACCAGCCCAAAGTGGGTAAACACCGAGTAGCGTCCGCCGACGTCCGGGCGGGCATTAAACACCTTGCGAAAACCTTTTCGGTAAGCCAGATCCTGCAGTGAGGTGTTCGGGTCCGTGATAGCCACAAAATGCTTGCCGACATTTTCAGGATCAAGGTTTTCCAATTCCGCCCAGAAGTACTTCATAGCCGACATAGTCTCGCTGGTTCCGCCACTTTTGCTCGAGACAATGAAGAATGTTTTCTTCAGATCGACACCGCGCAATCGGAACGCAATCTCATCGGGGCTGGTGGTGTCGATGATTTGAAGTTTAAGACCTTTTCCACTCACAGGCGCAATCGCCTGGCTCATCACTTCCGGAGCCAGGGAGGAGCCGCCCATACCGAGCACAAAGGCATGCTCGTACCCCTCAGAAAGCAGTTTTTCCTTCAAAGCTGTCAGCTCTTCGATAATCGAGATTTGTTGCCCGGGCAAGCTCAGCCAACCCAAACGTTGCCTGATTTCTTCATGTCCTGACTCATCTTTTGTCCAGAAGGAGGGCTCATGGTCAAACAAGCTGCCAACAAAAATCTCATCCGCGGCTTTTTTTACCGCAGCACGGACTGGATCCCCCAGGTCAGCAAGCTCTGCCTTAAAGGCAGCTCGTTTGGTTTCAATTGTTTCCAGAAGTGAGATGTAAGCCTGTTTGAACTTTTCCACTCCGTCGTCTTCAAGTTCCTGCGCTATCCGCAGGAAGTCAAAACCAAAGTCCGGGAGAATATTAAAGTTGTCGGTTGCCCGCTCCAAATCTTGTTTGATGCGCAGCTCGGTGCTCCCATGGTCTAGAAACGCGCTCAAAGTCGCAGGGGGAATAGTATTGACACTGTCTGGAGCCACCAATTCATCCACATAAAGTGTGTCGGAATAGGCTTTGTTCTTGGTGCCTGTTGATGCCCACAGCGGTCGCTGTACCCGGGCGCCGTATTGCTTTAGCTTCTCAAATCGTTCTGTCGCAAAGAACTTCAGGAATTCCTGGTAAGCCAGCCGAGCGTTGTCAACGGCAATCTTGCCGGTAAATGCACCCACCTGGTCCGCTGCCTGGGGATTAGCGTCAAGATACTCTTCCAGGCGGCTGTCCACCAGACTATCGATCCGGGAGACGAAGAAGGATGCCACACTGGCAATGTGATCTATCGGAAGATCTTTTTCCAGGCGTTTTTCCAGGCCAGAAAGGTAAGCCTCCATCACTTCAAGGTACCTGGGAATAGAAAAAATCAGGGTCGCGTTGACATTAATGCCTTCGCTTATCAGTGCCTCGATCACCGGTAGACCGGCTTTGGTGGCAGGCACTTTGATCAGGACATTCTTGCGGTTCATCTGAGCCCACAAAGCACGACCATCTTCGATCGATTTCTCAACTTCATAAGCGAGCAGCGGGTTGATCTCAACGCTTACCATGCCATCCATGCCATCAGTGGCTTCGAATACAGGCAGAAAAAGGTCTGCTGCCGCCTGGATGTCCTCGCGAACCAGCTCAAGATAGATTTGTTCTTTGCTCAGACCTGCCCATGCCATGGATTGCAGGGTGTCGTCATAAGCCGCACTGCTGCTGATGGATTTCTCGAAGATGCTGGGGTTGGAGGTTACTCCATATACTTCTCCATCTTTGATCATGCGCGCCATTTCGCCATCTACCAACATTCCGCGTTCTATGTTGTCGTACCAGACTGATTGTCCAGCTTGTTTTAAAGATTCAGATCGGTTCATTATTTCACTCCTGTTTTCTAAAACAGCTTACGCGCTGTTTTCACGACGTTGTCCACCGTGAAACCGAATTTTTCCAACACGATCTCACCAGGTCCGCACTTGCCAAATTCATCAATGCCAATCGCAACACCCTCAAAGCCAACATATTTCTGCCAGCCGGTTGTTACGCCTGCTTCAATCGAGACGCGCCGTTTTACTTCCGAGGGCAATACGGATTGCTGGTATTTCTTTGTTTGCTTTTCAAACAATTCCCAGCTTGGGAAGGAAACAACCCTTACTTTACGCCCTTGTTTCTCGAGTTTCTTTCCCGCTTCAAAAGCCAGGCTTAGCTCTGAACCGGTTGCCATCAGGATGATATCAGGCGTTCCCTCTTCAGTTTCGTAGAGGATGTACCCGCCTTTTGTGACTCCCTTTGCCGGTTTGCAGACGTTGCGGTCAAATGTAGGAAGGTTCTGTCTCGACAAGATCAAAGCCACCGGTCGGTCGCGATGTTCGATTGCGTACTTCCAGGATTCGACGACTTCGTTGGCATCGCCAGGACGCAACACAACCAATTCGGGGATAATTCTTAAGCTCATGACATGTTCAACTGGCTGATGTGTGGGTCCATCTTCCCCAACAGCGATAGAGTCATGCGTAAGCACCCAAACCACGCCCATCTTGGAGAGAGAGGCTATACGCAGCGACCCCCTGGCGTAATCAGAGAACACCAGGAAGGTAGCCACATAAGGAATGATCCCACCGTGTACCAGCAAACCATTGCCGATGGCACCCATGGAAATTTCCCTGACCCCAAAATGGATGTTCCGTCCTTCAGGCGTCTCAGGGCTGAATGCCGGCACTTTATCCATCCAGGTCTTTACAGAGGGTGCCAGGTCTGCCGATCCGCCTAACAACTCGGGCAGCACAGCGCTGATTGCATTGATGACCTTGCCGGAGGCTTCACGCGAAGCCAACCCCTTTTCGCTTGCAGGGAAGACTGGCAAATTCTTCTCCCAACCCATGGGTAGTTTTCCGTCAAGCCTGCGTTCAAACTCAGCGGCAAGCTCCGGATAAGCCGTCTTGTAGCCTTCGTAATCCTTGGCCCACTTATCCTGGGCTATCTTACCGGCTTCCAGTCGTGAGCGGAAGTGTTCCAGAATTTCTTCGGGGATATAAAACATCGGTTCCACCGGCCAACCAACATTCTCTTTGGCTTTGGCTAATTCGTCCTTACCAGCAGGTGAACCATGAATTCCAGCGGTATTGGCTTTGGTCGGCAGACTATAACCAATGATCGTGCGGCAAAGAATAAGCGAGGGACGAAAATCTTTTTTGGCTTCAGTAACGGCAGCATCGATGGCTTCTACATCATTTCCATCTGCTACCCGCAAAACATGCCAGCCGTAAGCCTCAAACCGTTTTGCTACGTCTTCGGTAAAGGTCAGGCTTGTGGGACCCTCAATGCTGATCTTGTTATCGTCGTACAAGTAGATCAGTTTTCCCAGTTTTAGATGCCCAGCCAGCGATGCAGCTTCGGAGCTGATGCCTTCCATCAGGTCACCATCTGTCACGATGCCATAAATGTAGTGATCTACAATCTTGTGGTCAGGCTTGTTGAAGATTGCTGCCAGATGCTGCTCAGCAATCGCCATCCCAACTCCAGTCGCAAACCCCTGCCCGAGAGGTCCTGTAGTTGTTTCCACCCCGGGGGTATGTCCCCATTCGGGATGACCGGGAGTCCTGGAGCCCCACTGACGAAATTGTTTCAGGTCTTCCAGCGAAACATCATAGCCGGTCAGATGAAGCATGCTGTAAAGCAGCATGGAACCATGCCCGCCTGAAAGCACAAAACGATCTCGGTTAACCCAGGCAGGGTCTACTGGGTTATAATTCATATGGCGCATGAAAAGGGTGTACGCAAGCGCTGCAGCACCCATTGGCAAACCAGTATGGCCAGAATTCGCTTTTTGTACACCGTCAGCCGAAAGGAATCGGATTGTGTTTAGTGCCTTTTCCAAATTAATCTTTGTCATGTACGACCTCCAAGGTGATTTTTGTTTTGGGTTGAAAAATTTTACCATTGAATCTTATGGCACAGCCTTGAAATTGGTGGATTAGTTTAGACAGATTAACTATCTGAGAAAGAAGAGATGCACATGGACCTTAAAGGAAAAAATGCTTTAGTTACTGGTAGCGGTATTCGCCTTGGGCGTTCAATCGCGTTCGCGCTAGGTGAAGCTGGCTGCAATCTCGCACTTCACTACAATTCCTCTGTTGAATCAGTCATTCAGGTAAAATCCGATCTTGATAAATTGGGCAGAAAGGCACGCGTCTTCCAGCATGACCTGGAAGATATCTCTCATGTCCAGGATCTGATGGATCGGGTTTGCGATGAATTTGGTCACATCGATATCTTGATCAACAATGCCGGGATTTATCCTGCCGGTCCCGGAAAAGCCGCAACTGCGGAAAAAATCAATCGCGTTTTTAATATCAATCTATTTTCTCCCTGGCTGCTAATCTCAGCTTTTGCCAACCAACTTCCCCGGGATATGCAGGGGAGAGTGATCAACATCAGTGATGGAAAGATTTTTCGGACTGGAACAGACCACTTTAGCTATCGGGTCACCAAACAAGCTATCAACACAATAACGGCTATGTTCGCCCTCGAGCTGGCGCCAAAAATCACGGTCAACGCTATCGCCCCCGGCACCATGTTGCCTTTGCAGGGCTATGAGCATGCAAACTTGCAGGTTGTCGCAGACCGACAGATCCCGTTAAAGCGCATCGGCAATCCGGAGATCGTCGCCCAGAATGTTCTCCACATTCTCAGCCAGGATTTCATGACTGGGCATGTTATTCGGATTGATGGCGGCGAATTTATCTAAAAGGAGGCTTGATGGATAAAATCGTCATCACAGATTTAAAAGCCACTGGCATCATCGGGGTCAAGCCTCCTGAACGGGATCGACCACAAACGCTGTTAATTAACATTACAATCTTCACAGATCTAAAGCCTGCGGGAATAACCGACGACATCAAAGATACTATCAGCTATTCATCCGTGGCTAAATCCGTTGCCGCCCGCGTGGCAGAGACGCAGTTTTACACGCTTGAAGCCCTCGCTGATGAGCTTGCCAGGATGCTGCTTGCCAGGTTTGGCGTCAGTGCCTTAACAATCAGGATCGAAAAGCCTGAATTTGTTGCCAACACATCTCGTGTTGGAGTAGAAATCTACCGGGAAGCAGTCGCAGACAATCCTTAGTTTGAGATCCGGTTCAAAAACTCCATCCTGGTCTCCAGGCGCTTTCTGAACCCGCCCAACATGGCGGAAGTGGTCATTTTGGCTTGTTCCTTTTTTATTCCCCGCATCATCATACATAAATGCTGCCCTTCAACAACCACGCCCACCCCCCAGGGGTTGATTACCTCCTGGATGAACTCGGCAATTTGTTGGGTCATTCTTTCCTGTACCTGCAATCTATGCGCATACATGTCCACAATTCGAGGTATCTTCGAGAGTCCAAGGACTTTCCCCTTGGGCACATATGCTACGTGAGCTCTGCCAAAAAATGGCAGCATGTGATGTTCACATAGACTAAAGTATTCAATGTCTTTCACGATGACCATTTCGTCATAATCTACTGTGAACAGTGCGCCATTGACCAGTCGAATTGGATCGGTCTGATAACCTCCCAGAATCTCCTGATAAGCGCGAGCGACGCGCTCAGGTGTGCGAACCAAACCTTCCCGTTCAGGATCCTCACCTATGGCTCTCAATATCTCGCTGACAGAACTTGTGATCGCTGGGATATCAAAACCATTATCGCCAGTCAGACTGGGACTAAGGTCTAAATCATCATCATCTTCGTATATCATGGTTCGTTCTCCTGAGCTTATTTTAACGCACATGCAGCCCCAGGTGAGGCTGCATGTTTATATTCTCTTCAAACTAGTTTATCCGACTATTGGGTCTATCAGACCGTAGGTTCCATCACGGCGTCGATACAACACATTGATCTTTGAAGTCTCAGCATTGTAAAACACAAAGAAATCTTCGTGTCCGAGCAGTTGCAATTGTTCAAGTGCCTCTACCTCATCCATGGGACTCAGGGCGAAGGTCTTCCTTCGGACAATCACGGGTGCGGCTTCTTCCTCATCAATTTCTTCTGCTTGAGTCTCCAGCATCACCTCAGAGACCTCAGGAGCACGTTTGCGCCAGTGCTTGCCCTTAAATCGCTCGATTTGTCGGGTCATTTTGTCCACAGTGGCATCGATCGCGGCATAGATACTGTCTGCTCGTTCCTCCGAACGAAGGATAAAGCCTTTTCCGCGAATGGTTACCTGGGCGATAAAGCGATCTGAAGCGTTCCGCGCGGTCTTTGCATATCCTAAATCCACACGGCACTCCCCGATCTCGCTGAGGAACCGATCAAGCTTTCCGACTTTTTTAGTCGCGTAATCCTTGATTCTGTCGGTCAAATCAAGGTCTTTTGTGTAAATATCAATATGTAGAGCCATGGGAACCTCCTATATGATTTTAAGGAATTATACATGATTCGATATTGAAACGATAATTTAGTTTATGTTGAAATCTGACCTCCCAACTGTGACAGTATATACAAGATCCGATTTTGCGTCTCTAAGCGCGCGTGAAGCCGATTCGAGAGTCGCTCCAGTTGTAAAAACATCATCTATTAACAATATCCGCTTCCCTTTTACAATAGCAGGATCTGCCTCAAACACCCCACGCACGTTTTCCCTGCGCGATTTTACATCCAGATCGACCTGGGAGGCATTTTCCCTAATCCGACTCAATCCTTCAACAGAGATGGGCTTGTGCAGCGCTTCTGCCACAGGTCTCGCGAGCCGCTCCGCCTGGTTATAGCCTCGTTGTTCCTGTTTACGCTTTGAAAGTGGAACCGGAACCACAAGATCGAATTCCCAGTTTTCTGCCTGGATCACTTTTAGCAGGTAACCTGCCAAAACCCGCGCAATACCGATATCGTTTTGGTATTTCAACTGGTGAACTGCTTCTCGGATTACACCGCCATAAAACGCAAATGCGCGAAACCGTGCGTACGATGGCTTGAGATTTTTGCAGCTTGGGCAGTGCCCGCTTGTGCTCACATAGGCGTTGCAGTAAGGGCACACATTTGCCGGAATGCGCTTAATCGTTCCGTAACACTCAGGGCAAATGATTTCGCCCTCAAGACCACAACCCAGGCAATGGGGCGGAAAGATCCAATCAATCGCCCCCCACATCCATTCCGGTAGTTGACCCTTTATCTGTTTTGTTTGCATCAGGAAGCAAAAGTGTTTTGGTAGAAAAGCTGTATGGCTGGCCAAAATATTGAAAGCAGCGTAAACAAGATCATCAGGATCAGAATGATGATCAGAAAGTATTCCAAGGGTCCAAGGCGGTTTCCCGCTCCGGAAGCCATACAAACCTCCTCTAGATTTGGTAAATCCATTATAATATTTAATTATTATCATGAAAACCTTAGATTATCTATTGCCAGGTAAGCTTGAAACATCTACGATTATTGTGCAGTTCTAACAGAGAAAAGGAGCAACATGAGTGATATTTTTGATAAAGTGGCTGAGGATCGCGACCCATTAAAAAAGTTGCTTTCCAAAATTCCTGGATTCAAGGGTTATGTCGAACGCGGTGATCGCAGATTATCTGACAAGTTGCTGCGCGAAACGATCGCAAACGAATATGAAGCCCACTATCAGCGCATCTCAGGTCTGCAGCGCGACTTGATCTCACAAGGTGGCTTGGCTTACCTTGGTGACCTCGAAAACGCTGCCATCAAACTACGCCAATTCATCGATCGCGTCCGCACCGCATCCTATGGGTATGCGGGTCTGTTTGATGCGATCAAAATCAAAGAAGAGGAATTGACCAGCATATACCAATACGACGCCGAATTGCTGGAAAAAGGCGCTACCGTGTCCGCAGCGATCGACAATGTTGAATCGTCCATCGGCACAGATGGTCTCCCTGCTTCCATCCGGCATTTGATTTCAGTGGCTCAGGAATGCGTTGATCTCTTCAACAAGCGTTCAAATGCCCTTAAAGGCATAGCATAATTAGTTAGTTCACAAATTTTTGGAGGAATAATATGGCAAGAGTATTTGATGTTGTTGAATATCCCAGCGAGATGGCTGATGAACTTGTTCATCGTTTTCCCGAAACGGGTATTGCTGACTTACGCTTTGGCTCGCAGGTAATCGTCCGCGAATCCCAGGCAGCAGTCTTCTTCCGCGATGGGCGCGCGCTGGATGTGCTCGGTCCCGGACGTCACACGATCACCACGGCGAATGTCCCGCTGCTCACGGACCTGCTTGGCAAGCTTTTTGGAGATCGGACCCCATTCACCGCTGAGGTTTACTTTGTCTCCATGCGCGAGTTTGCTGACCGCAAGTGGGGCACCCCACAACCGATCATTGTCCGCAATACTGGTGTCGGACTCGGCATCGCCCTTTTGCAGGGTTTTGGTACCTATAGTTTCCAGGTTACAGACCCACAGCAATTTGTAACCCAGATCGTTGGTCAACTTGGCGCTTACCGCACCTCTGACATCGAAAACCGCCTGCGCACCATGCTGCTCTCCCGCTTGCAGGATCTGCTCGGAGAGACCACCGTAAATAAGAATGTTTTGGACCTGATCGGTCTAACCGACGAGCTCGGGGCTGGCGTGCGTGCCAAAGCACAAGACGACTTCCTGGCAATTGGTTTGCTGCTGAAGTCTTTCTACATTGGCAATCTAAAGCCTTCGGACAAGTCCGCCAAAGAACTTCGTGAGATGGGCATGCTCGACATGCAAACCTACACCCAGCTACAAGCTGCTGATGCCATGCGTGACGCTGCCCAGAACCCCTCTGGTGGAGCTGGACTCACGGCTGGAATTGGCGCTGGTATGGGAATTGGCAATGTTCTGTCCGGTTCACTTGCCGGCATGACCCAGGGGCAAGGTCAGTCTCAAACACAACCCACAACTCCCGCAGCTGCTGCAGGTATGCCAGACATCATGACCCCCGCTGAAGCTGCTGGTTTCCTGAAAGTATCTGAAGAGGATGTTCTTGCCGCCATCAACGCTGGCGAACTCAAAGCCCGCAAGATTGGCAGCGCTTTTCGCGTCAGCAAAGAATCTTTACAGGAATATCTGCGCGGTTAATTAGTGCGCGAATGGTAAAAAGTGGCTGGTTTTATTGACCAGCCACTTTTTTGTTTCTCAACCAATTGCCTTCTTGATCAGTTCGCGGATCTGCGCCTCCACCGAAGCGTCCAAATCGCTGAGGGCGAAAGAAGTAGCCCAGAAAGCGCCATCGTCCAGTTTGGCAGTATCACTAAAGCCCAAGGTGCTATACCTTGTACTAAATCGATGCGCGCTCTGGAAAAAGACCAGGGTCTTTCCATCAAGCTGGTAAGCAGGCATTCCATACCAAGTTTTAGGATGGAGATCAGGAAATTCATCCTTGACCATCTCGTGCAACCTTGTGGCAATTGCCCGCTCAGCCTCAGGCATCTCGCCAATCTTGTCCATTACGGCTTGTTCATCACTGGCCTTACTTCTTGCAGCCTTTTCTGCCTTAAGCTCTTTGGCGCGTTCTTTCATGGCAGCTTTTTCTTCCTCGGACCAATCTGATGCCGACGTTTCACTGTTCTTAGATTTGTTTTCTGACATATTCAACCTCACTGATTCCATTCTACAAGGCTCAATGCAATCAGTAAATTGCCTGTACAGGTTATTCTCATAAAGCAACAATTAAACACAAAAGGCATCCCTTTTATGGAATGCCTTTGTCGTTTGTTTAAAGCAGATCTTACTTTTTGTTGGCTTCAATGGCTTTTACAGCATCGCTGACAGAGTGAATGGTACGGGCATCTTCATCGGAGATGTTGATGTCAAATTTCTCGCAGAAACCATCAATCAGGAAGAACTGATCCATCGAATCAGCCTTGAGATCCTCGATGAAACGGGTTTCCAAAGTGATATCGTCCCCGTCGATTTTCAGGACATCCATTACGACAGCCTTAACTGCTTCAAAAATTTCGTTTTGTTCCATTTCTTACCTCTATTTTTATAATGACTTTAACTGTAACACAATTGTTTGACATTTAGGTTAGTCTCTACTATAACACTTAATAATGAAAAAAGATGCGCTCCTTCCCCAAAGGAAAGATGATCATTTAACGATCAACCTCGAGCGAGATGTTCAGTCAGGTATCTCAACCGGCTTTGAAAGATTGTATCTAAAGCACAAAGCCCTGACGGAGTTGGACTTAGAGAAAGTCGATACATCATTGACCCTCTTCAATAAACAACTTGCAGCTCCGATCTTGATTTCTTCGATGACCGGAGGCACCGCGGCTGGGGCAGCCTTCAACCGCACGCTTGCAACGGTCGCACAGTATTGTGGGATTGCCATGGGCGTTGGTTCGCAACGGGCTGCTGTTGACAACCCGGAACTGGCAGAGTCCTTCAACATCCGCAAATTTGCCCCAAATGCGCTGCTTTTTGCCAACTTGGGCGCGGTGCAGCTCAACTATGGCTATGGGATTGACGAATGTAATAAAGCTGTTGACATGCTCGAGGCGGATGCGCTCTATCTGCATCTCAACCCCCTGCAGGAAGCCCTGCAGCCTGAAGGAAATCACAATTTTTTCGGCTTGCTGCCGAAAATTGAACAGGTATGCCGATCACTGCCCGTTCCTGTTTTGGTCAAAGAAGTTGGCTGGGGGATCGGTCTTGAAACTGCACGGCAACTATTGCAAGTTGGTGTCGCCGGCATCGATGTTGCTGGAGCTGGAGGAACTTCCTGGGCAAAAGTAGAGATGTACCGCCAGCCCGATCTCCTGAAAGCCTCCATCAATGCAGCCTTTGGCAATTGGGGTATTCCAACTGCCCGTAACCTCCTCGAGCTGCGAGACCTTGATGGTAATCCTCTCATCTTCGCTTCTGGCGGCTTGCGAGACGGCATTGATCTCGCCAAATCGCTCGCTCTTGGTGCCAAACTAGGCGGCTTTGCCCGTAAGTTCTTGCATGCTGCAAATCTTGGAGAGCTTGACCTGATTAGTCAGATCGAAGCGATCAAGACAGAACTCCAAACAGCCATGTTTGCCTGTGGGGTGAGTTCACTTTCAGAGTGGAATATCAGCCACCTGGAAGGCATTGAGCGCTTATGAGTTCCCTCGCCTGGCTAAAAGACCAGTTTGAAACCAGCTTGAAGCAACTTGTGCTAGCCCGCACACCGGAAAACCTGCCCGGTCTTCACGAGATGGTCAACTACCACTTTGGTTGGAATGAAGATTCCCCAAAAACGGGCAAACGCCTGCGTCCGATGCTCTTGCTCGCCAGCAGCCAATTTTTCGGAGGAAAGCCGGAGCGCCTTATGCCTGCCGCCGTGGCGATGGAAGTCCTGCACAATTACACCCTGGTCCATGACGACATCGAAGACCAGGGGCAGACGCGCCATGGACGTGAGTGCCTCTGGCGTAGATATGGTCTCGCTCAGGCTCTTAACGTTGGCGACTTTCTGTCCACGATGGCACACGACATCTTCCATGAAACTGAGGGGGCAGTTGACCCTGCGGTGTTTGCCAAAGCCTATTCGGTCTTTCGCCAGGCTGCCATGGACGTTATCCGTGGGCAGTCGCTGGATATGCATTTTGAAACTGCAGAGACCGTTTCGCTCGACGCATACCTGGAAATGATCCGCCTGAAGACCTCCTGCCTGGTTTCCGCGTCCATCAGAATTGGTGCGATTCTGACTGGGGTTGATGAGGCAACGGACAATTTCCTCGAAAAGATTGGCGAGCACGCTGGTTTGGCTTTTCAGATCCAGGATGATTACCTTGGCATTTGGGGAGATACAAGTATTACAGGAAAGTCAAATCTGACCGACCTCATAACCCGGAAAAAAACCTATCCCATCCTGCTTGGCCTGGCAGAGTGCCCGGCTTTTAAAGCAGTCTGGGAGGCTAACCCGCAAATCACTCCGGAAATTGCCAGGAAAATGGCAAAGATGTTATCCGAAGCGAAGATAGACGAGAAAACAAACGAAGCTGTTTTTCAACACCTTTCAGCGATAAAAGAAGGTCAGAAACGCTTTAGTCACGCGGGCGAGAATGATACCGGTTATCTATGGACCTTAGTGAATTCAGCCTTTACCCCGACTTATTCTTTGCGCTCGAAACCGAATACTCAGACTTAGCGCGCCAGCTTGCCACAATCAACCCAAACCCTACCCAATAATACGGCAGACCAAAGGTATCCAGGCTGAAACCCTCGACAATCAGGGCGATGATCAGAAGTTGCCCTGCCAGTCCCATTGCCCTGAAAAGACCGGACTGTTTGCGTCTTTCAACTGCTTTCGCGTTGCGCCAGTGGGTTACCATCCAGGCGACAAAAACGGAAAAACCGATGATTCCGGTTTCTGCGAGCAGTCTCACCCACAAGTTTTTTGCGTTTGGAATGAAACTGTCATATAGCACCACCGAGAGAGTTTCAGGCAGTTGGTAGCCAAAACTGGGCATTGTGTCGGGGTAATAGTAACCGGACACTCCTAAGCCACTGCCTAAATATGGATACTTCAGATAAACGTTAAAAGCAGTTTGCCAGTAGGTGATCCTTTCGGCAAAACTAAGCCGGCTTGCCCAACCCATTATTCCGTACTGTTTAAGCAGAGAAAAATCAAACAACTTTTCCATGCGGGGATCCAACCGCCGCATGATCAGACCGGCGGCAAAAACCAATAGTAACAGGATAGAAAGCAGGACCAGCCAAAGCAATAGCTTCGCAAAGAAATATTGTTTCCGATTATGCTTCTTTTCAGTTTGCTTTTCTCTTCGTTCCAGCAACCTGTTGATAACCGAATTTGCCAGTCGGAAAAGCAAGTACATAAAGACTGCGATTATCGTCAGCCATCCGATTCTGGAAAAGCTGAGAAACATACTGACGATTCCGCCAATTAGCAGGAGAGCCTCGTACGGGATCTTCCCAAATAGTCGCTTCGGGTAGACGGATTCATTTCTGGCAGTGAACCCAAGCCAGATGGGGATATACAAAATGTTCAACTGATGCGCCAGCCAGGAAGGTTCGAAAGCCATTCCGGTTGCACGCCCGTTGTACAACCTGCCAGAAGCAGAGACGATCCCCTGGAATATATTGAGGACCTCCGGAAAACCGTCCGTTACCTGGTAGGTCAAATACTGTACGACAGCAACCAGAATGATGACCACACCACCCAGGTTGATCCAACGCAGCGCTTTGCGGATCTGCGCTTGGTCTTTCAGACAATAGATAGTCGTTAGATAAAAACCAAACCCAAACAGTAGAGTCACCAGACCTTCTATGGCGTTTTTCCAAATGGGTATCGTCCGGAAGCTTGGCAATTCTCGCAGGAAAGCAAGCGCGATCGAAAAGATTGCGATCAAAAAGAAGACATAGAGGGGTTGAAATTGTTGAGGTAATGATTTTTTCTTGAGGATGTCGGGCAAAACCACGATCAGAATCAGTAAGACCATCGGCAAAAACGACAATGGTGCCACCGTCGTTCCACCGAAAAGCTTCGAAAGAATGGGAAAGCTCGTGATGGGCAAAGCCAGCAACAATAGCTTCCAGCTTACGTCCGCGAGGGTATCTCTGAATCTACTCACGCTCTGATTCTTTCGAAAGTAATTCCCCAAGAATTAAGGCCAGGACCAAACCCGCCAATGCCCCAGCAAGGATCAAGATTGATCGTTGAAACGCGATCGGACGGTCCGGAATAAGGGCGGCTTGATACTGGCTGACATTTAATTCTCCTGTCAAGCCCAGGCTTAAGGGACTTTCCTGCAAGATAATACTCTTAGTTTCACTCAGGAGTTGTTCAGTTTTTTCCTCCGTCAGAGATTGGCAAAAAGGAAGTGCTTGCTTGGTAGCGTCTTTAATACAACCCGTTAGCATTGCCTGGGTAGCTTTGGCTTGCGAAAGAGCAAGCGCGTGCGGATATGCCTCAGTCAAACGCCCGTAGGCCTCTTCAGCCCAGGTGGTCGCTATGAGAGCTGCCACCTCCGCGTCAGTATCCCTCACTTTGATTATAGTGCTCATCAATTGCCGCTCGATCTTTGTCTTTCTGATCAAGTCTGTGGTAATGTAAGTCATCCCCTCGTCTGCCAGACTTTGCCTGACCCTCTCAACCACGTCCGGATGAAACACGAGCGTGCCGACGATGTCGACCTGGGCGTCCACCATGATCTCCGTCACATTAGTGCCGGTAACGACTTCCAGGTTGGTGGTTAGTCGTGCAGTGGCTTCGTATTTCGGGGGAAGAAAAAAGCTGAGAACTAACCCAATCAGCGCTCCGACAAGCATAATGCCCGCCACGCCCAGCCAATCATTCGCCCTGGCACGAAAAATCTTGGGCTTGAAATCAATCTTTCCTGAGGGCTTTTTCGGTTTTTTCATCGCTCTCCAACACTAATGAGTTTTTTGGTATTTTAACACTGCCAACAGGGAATGACAAATCCCCACTTTTGCTGGTAAAATCCCAGCATGCTGACCCTTACTCTTGAAAAACCCCTGATCAATTGCGCGAACGTACTGGGAGAAAGCCCGCTTTGGGATCCCGCTCACCAAACGCTCTTCTGGATCGACATCGACCTGGGATTGCTCCATGAATATCAACCAGCGAAGCTTGAATTGAAAATCCACCAGATTGGTCAAAAACTTGGCTGTATCGCTCTTACAGAAACTGATCGCCTGCTGCTTGGGACTGAGCTTGGATTTGCCTTCTATCGGGTTGGAGATCCTCCACCAGCCAATTTCCTTGATGTGATCCCTCAAGGCACTGGTTCAATGTTCAACGATGGCAAGGTCTCGCCAGATGGTGAGTTTTGGGCAGGCTCAAAGGGTCCGAGCGGTACCTCAAAACTTTATCGCCTTTCGCACGATCTGACATACAGCATCCTCTTAGAGGATCTTACGACCTCTAATGGCATTGGTTGGAGTTCGGACGGAAAGTACTTCTTCCACACTGATTCTCGTGAGCATTCTATCTACCGTTACACGTTGCGGGGTAAAGAACTGACCAACAAAGAAATCTTCTACACTCCTCCCGAAGGGACGCCGGATGGGCTTACCATCGATTCGCAGGGCAATCTTTGGGTTGCCCTCTGGGGTGGCGGGCGGGTTGTTCAACTCTCACCCGAAGGCGCAGAACTGGCGCAGATCCTTGTGCCTGTCAGCCGCCCCACATCAGTCGCCTTTGGCGGCATTGATCTCCGTACGCTCTATATCACCAGCGCCTCTGTTAACCTGACTGAAATAGAGAAAAACGCTCAACCTTATGCGGGAGCGCTCTTCTCTATTCAAACACAGGTTGCAGGATTGCCTTCACAACGTTTTATACTACGCGCAAAGTCTTAATATTAATCAGCGTAATATTTAATCCTCTTCGTCTTCCGCGTTCTTTTCATCCCTTAAGCGATCATGGGTGTTTAAAATGCGCTTCCTCAACCGCAAGCTCTCGGGGGTGACTTCCAGCAGTTCATCAGGTCCCAGGTATTCGATCATCTCATCCAGGCTCATCATTCGCGGAGGATTGAGCCTTTCGTCCAGATCCCGGATAGACTGACGCATGTTGGTCAGATGCTTTTTCTTGGCAATGTTGATTGAAAGATCTTGCGACCGCGGAGTCTCACCGATGATCATGCCTTCATAGACTTCCACTCCTGGACCGATAAACAGGATTCCTCGCGGTTCAGCATTTTTTAATCCGTACGTTGAGGATACCCCATCCTCCCGGGCGACAATCGAACTGGAGGTTCTGCTCTCGATAGATCCTTCCAGCGGCTGGTCGCCTACGTAGAAGCTGTTGAGAATACCCCTGCCACGGGTTGCATTCAAGAATTTGTAACGAAAACCCAACAAACCGCGAGTTGGCATGGAATAGATCAGATGCACCGTGCCATCCGGATTGTTGGTCATATTGGTCATCTTGCCCTTGCGTTGACCAAGCATTTCAACCACAATCCCGACGCTATCGTTGTCAACATCGATATGTACTTCTTCAAAAGGTTCCAGCTTCCGCCCGGATTCGTCCTCAACAATGATCGCTTCGGGTCGGCTAACCTGAAATTCATACCCCTCACGCCTCATGGTTTCAATCAGGATGCCAAGGTGCAGCTCACCCCGCCCTGACACCAAAAAAGTATCCTTTTGAGCCGTTTGAGCGACTCGCAGAGCAATATTCGTTCGCAGTTCCTCAGTCAAACGCTCCCATAGCTTCCTGGTGGTACCCCACTTGCCTTCACGTCCACTCAAAGGGGAAGTGTTTACCCCAATTGTCATTTGGACTGTAGGCTGCTGCACCTTGATCGCGGGGAGGACAATCGGATTTTCCACATCGGCCAGAGTTTCTCCGATCTGGATGTCCTTTAATCCACCAATGGTAACAATCTCTCCAGCTTCAGCGGTATCTATGGCGACCTTGGATAATCCCTGGTACACAAACAGATACTTGGCTTGGATCCGCTCAGAAGTACCGTCCAGCTTAAGGCGCATCACTTGCCCACCCGCTTTAATGCTTCCAGCGTGGATCCTGCCAGTCGCGGTTACACCGCTGTATTCGTCGTAACCAAGGTTGGTAACCAACATCTGAAAAGGTGCCTCAACGTCTGCCAAAGGTCCGGGTATGTTGCGTAAGATGCTATCAAACAAGGGAATAAGATTTTCTGCAAGCTTTTCTGTAGTTCCTGCCAATCCAGCGAGCCCATCAGCATAGATGATCGGAAACTCAAGCAGCTCACTGCTCGCTCCAAGCTCAACAAACAGATCAAAGGTCGCATTCAAGGCCTGATCAGCGTCCGCGTCCCGCCGATCCAGTTTGTTGATCACCACGATAGTCGGCAGATTCTTTGCGATCGCTTGCTTTAGGACAAACCTTGTTTGGGGCTTCGGACCCTCAACGGCATCCACCAGCAGCAACACACCATCCACCATGTTCATGATCCGTTCAACTTCTCCGCCGAAATCAGCATGGCCTGGAGTGTCGACGATATTGATTTTGATCAAATCCCCTGTTTCGGGATCCGGCAGGGTGATAGCCGTGTTCTTTGCCAGGATAGTGATTCCTCGTTCTCTTTCAAGATCGTTGGAGTCCATGATCCGCTCCTGAACCTTTTGGTTCTCACGGAATACTTTTGCCTGTCTCAGCATGGAATCGATCAGGGTTGTCTTACCGTGATCCACATGCGCAATGATCGCCAAATTCCTTATATTCCTACGTTCTGCCAGCATTAACTATTCTCCAGTTTCCAAATAAAAAACCCGGCGAACCGGGTTTCTGTTATTCATTCAGACCAATTACGTCCCAAAAAAACGGGGGCGCTTCCACCGGTTCGTCTACTATCTCAACCGCATCTCGCAATTTTTCCAACACCTGATAGAGTTTCTCTTCATCGTTGGCGTGAACCTCAAAAAGCGGCTGTTTTTCAGCGACTAATTCGCCAATTTTCACTTTGACCAGGATTCCAACCCCGAAATCGATCTTGTCATCCTTTTTTGAGCGACCAGCCCCTAAGGTCACAGAGCTCTCCCCAACTTCCTTTGCATCCACATTCTTCACCCAGCCGCTTTTGTCGGCACTTATGGTTTGATGGATTTTGGCTTTCGGCAAGCGATCAAGCTCACGGATGTAAGCGACATCGCCGCCCTGGGCAGAAATTAACTCTTCCAACTTAGTCATGGCGCTGCCGTCAGCGATGGTCGCTTCTGCCATCGCCAATGCTTCTTGCATGGATCCAGCCTTCTTGCCAAGTATCAACATGTAAGCAGCCAGGTGCATGCAGTGGTAGCGGTAGTCCTCAGGGGCATTTCCCCTCAGCAGCTCAACCGCTTCTTTGAGTTCAAGGGCATTCCCTACTGCTTCTCCCAGGGGTTGATCCATCGGGGAAAGCACCGCAATCACCCGCCGACCACTCAGGTTTCCAATCGAAACCATTACTTTTGCGAGTTTGCGCGCATCTTCAAGCGTTTGCATGAATGCGCCTTTGCCAACTTTCACGTCCAAAACAATCGCATCCGCGCCGCCAGCGATCTTTTTGCTCATTACTGAGGAAGCAATCAGCGGAATTGATTGAACGGTCCCGGTCACATCCCTTAGGGAGTAAAGTTTCCCATCCGCCGGAGCCAGATCAGCGCTTTGTCCTGTCAGAACGATGCTAATCCGTTTTAACTGGCTGATGAATTCTTCCATAGAGAGATTGCTCGTAAAACCTGGTATCGATTCGAGTTTATCGATCGTACCACCGCTGAAACCCAAACCCCTGCCAGACATCTTGCCAACCGGCAGCCCACAGGCTGCAACCATCGGGGCGACACTCAATGTGGTTTTATCCCCCACACCGCCAGTAGAATGTTTGTCCACTACCAGTTCACCGATCTCGCTCAGGTCCAGCACTTCCCCCGAATGCGCCATTGCCAGGGTTAGATCGGTGATTTCCTGATCAGTCATCCCATTCAGCAGGACTGCCATAGCCCAGGCTGACATTTGATAATCAGGTACTTCATCATGGGCATAGCCGGCAATTAGAAAGTCTATCTCAGACTTTGTAAGAGCTAGCTTATCCCGTTTTTTTACAATCAGATCCAAAGCGCGCATTTCACAATCATTTATTCTGCTGGATAGACACAAATCTTGCGATATGGTTCCTCGCCTATTGATTCTGTGTACACCAGGTCATTTTTCCGCAGTTCGATGTGTACGATCCTGCGCTCATTTGCCGGCATCGGTTCAAGGCATTGCCTGCGTCCGGTCGAGATTACCTGGTCAGCCATCCTGCGTGCAAGCTTCTGCAGTTCAATTTCCCGTCGGTGACGGAAGTTTTGGATATCCAACTGCAGTGGAATCCATTGGTTAAGTTTTTTGTTTACCATAAGGCTGGTAATGTACTGTAAAGCGTTCAGGGTTTCAGCTCGACGCCCAATCAGAAAGCTCAGGTCCGAACCTTCAATGTTGACGTAAACGATTTCCCTGTCTTCGTCTTCCTGGAAAACCTTCTCAACAGTAACACCAGCTTGTACATCCATCTTTTGCAGCAGTTCAGACACGGTGTCTTTGACCACTGTTTCAATGTCTGTCAATGCCAGGTCTATTGGCTCGCCAATGTTTGAGTTTATTTCCGCCTCAAACATCTCCTCAAAATTGAGCTCTTCTTCGTCTTCCAGGGTCGGAAGCTCATCTTCTGTTTGCGCAACTTTAGCTGAATCTTCGCTGCTGTTCAGAATGGTCAGTTTGATGCGGGCTTGTTTGGAGGCAAAGCGGAACAGATTCCGTTTTCCTTCATCCAATATTTCAACCTCCACATCCTTTCGTTCGACCCCCAATTGCTCCAGACCCTTCTCAATGGCTTCTTCGACCGTCGGAGCAATTACCTCAAGAGTGGTTTTGTTCTTCGTCATCAGACACACTCAACTTTCAATTTCACTTATTTCTTCATCTTCGGGCGCTGGCGTTTCACAGACGCGCGGGCTGAAGGTTTGCTGACTTTTTCAACAATAACAGGTTCTTCTTCTTCCTCGTCTGGAAGATCAGGAATGACTATGACTGGTTTGCTCGGCTTAGGTTTTGTTTTGATCCAGGGGAAAATCCTGGACCAATCTGTTTTTCCCATCGCTCCATATTGGGCAACGGTTGTCAGATTGCTAACCAAAAAATACAGAGCCAGACCCGCTGAGAATTGGTAAGAAATGATGCCCATCATGATGGGCATCATCATGTTCATACTATTTGTCATGGCTGCAGCTTGGTCGCTGCCTGGTTCTGTGGGCGGCTGCATCACTCTGGTTTGGACAACTGTTGACAAAACCACCAGGATCGTGAGCACTGGAATACCAATTCCAGCAATCATCAGGCGTTCCGGTTGACCAAGATCCATCCACAGGAAACGGTTCTGAATCGGCAATATCTTAGTGGAATCAAGGAACGGGTAGACTATCCGTTCCAACTTGATCAATTCAAGTGGTGTGCTGGCCATCGCCCGCATAATGCTCTGATAAAGACCAAAGATGATCGGAAGTTGAATCAGCATCGGGAGACAAGAGCTAAACGGACTGACACCAAGCTCTTTGTAAAGCTTCATCTTCTCTTCTGCCAATTTTTCCTTGTTATCTTTGTATTTCTCTTGCATTTTCAGATAGCGCGGATTTTTCTCCAATTCCTGCATAGCTTGCGAGGACTTCATCTGCTTGGCAGTCAGCGGGTAAGTGACCAGTTTGATCAGAATGGTAAACAGGATGATTGCGACGCCAAAATTGTTGACCAGCATCGTGATCATCAATAATACATTGGTAAAGGGTTGGACAATCAGGGTATCCCACATAGTCGACCTCTCTATTTCTCAGGAATGAAGGTCCAGACAGGCTGACCTTGAAAATCAAATGCATATACCAGCTTGTTCTTTTCCCCCTTGATGGCACCAACAAGAACCATGGAATCGGTCACAACGGGTGTGTTGTATACACTCCCGCTGACAATGCGGGACCAGATGGCTTGTTGGTTCAGACCATAAAGGGTTACTGTTCCGTCTTCCAGTGCTACCACAAATCCCTTGCCTTCGATCAGGGCAAGTCCTGCCGGCATGGATCCGCCAGCATTCAATTGCCAGTTTTCCAAACCAGTTTCAGGAGAAAGGGAGATGATTTTGCCGGTTTTGTCGTTAAAAATGAGCTGACCTTCCACCATGATCGGTTCTGCCCAAACACTTCCCAAGGTTCCATTGTCGTCATAACGCCAGACGATTTCACCACTCTGCCGGTCAATTCTCACGAACTCGTTCGCAAGAGAGCCACAGAAGATTGAATCTGTCTGAGGGTCGTAGACCGGAGGAGCGATCACAGCGCCGCCCAAATCCACCTCGCGAATAGTCGTACCGTCTTTTTTGTTGAGGAAAACGACTTTGTGGTCCTGTGAACTGACGATCACCATCTCATCAACAACCAACGGTTCGGAGATATAAGCAAAATCGCCGCGATGAGTCCAGATCAGGTTACCGTTTTCATCAATCGCATAAACGTTGCGATCAGAATTTGGAACAATGATCAGATCACCATCTTTCGTTGCTTTACCCTGGTACCAGCCCTTGGCTTCGGTGAATGTCCAGTCGATCCTTGGCGTACCAGAGATGTTGATCTTGAGGAAATCATTGGCAAAGTCACCAACATAGATTGACTCACCATCGATCAAGGCAGGAGCGTAAAAAACCTGCTTGATGTTGGATTTCTCTGGATAGCGCCAGGTTGCCATTCCACTCGCAGGATCAACTTGATAAACGTAAGTCATATAGGATACGAAAATTTGGTTCTCTCCAGCGCTGATGCCCGGAGTGCTTTCTGCCCGTGGGCCCGTTGCACAACCAGCGAGCATTAAACCCGCCAGAAGGACAATCAACAAAGAACGTAATGATTTTTTGTTCATAAATCTCCTAAGGTACTGGATCAAATCCGCCTTGATTGAATGGATTACAGCGTGCTACTCGTTTTACACCCATCCATCCACCTTTCAGTGCGCCGTACTTGTATACTGCCTGGTAGGTGTAATGCGAACAGGTTGGATAAAACCGACAGGTATTCGGCGGCAATGTTTTTGAGAGAGTCTTTTGATACGCCTTGATCAGAATTAAGATAAGCAGGCGCGGCAGATTGCTCAGCGCTTTTGGCAGATCCGATAATTCCGGATCGCAGGTCTGACAATCATCTCCATTTGACAGTTTGTTCTCATCCATTCTTACTCGTCCGATTACTCATTCGGTTAAACAAATCCTGAACCGCGGTATCCACTTTCCGCGGTTCAGCGTAAAGAAGCTTTTTTCTGGCAATCAACACACAATCCATGCCTACTTCGAGTCGTTTCAGGTTCTCAACTGCTCTGGCGCGCAAACGACGTCTGCATCGGTTGCGCTGCACCGCCCCTCCCACTGTCCGGCTTGCAATCACCGCATACCGAATGATCTGGAAGTCGTTGGATTTCGTCACAAGAATTGCCAGCGAATTTGCTACTGATTCTCCCTCTTGTTTGACCTTTTGGATTGCCCTGGGGTCTTTGAGGTGTGTGATCGAAAGCCCGGTGATCGACCTGACTTCCATCCCGCTACGGTTTACCAGCGAACGCGCTTGACGTGATTGTTGGACTTGGTGGTGAGCTTATGGCGGCCACGCAGGCGGCGGCGCTTCAAAACTTCCCGACCGTCACTCGTGGACATACGGGCACGAAATCCATGAACTCGCACACGACGGCGAATTTTTGGTTGATAAGTTCTCTTTGTAGACATCGCAATTCCTTTCAGAAATCCATTAGTGCTGATTGCACAGGCACTAACAGATGTTTTTAGCAGTAGTTTTAGTCAATGATGTAACCTAATAATTCTACCTCAATCGGTCCAACCGTCAAGTAACAATAAGCAGTCAACTCAATTGTTCCCATCTTCATTGTTTTGGTTCAATACGTGCCCAACGATTTGGCCGCTTGAAAGCAACTCATCAAGCCTTACACTCAGGATTTGATTGTGAAGGTTTTCCCTTGATCGAGCATGTACTTTCAGGAAATCTTCACTCCAACCCTGCCAAACCCTTTCACCCTGGAGATTCCCTTGACTCTCAAACAATACTTTTGTGTCTTGTCCTAATCTCTGCGTAACAAATTCACTCTCAGCCTGGTCAAGAACCTGGCGCACGATGGCTGTGCGTTCTTTGCGAATGGAATGCTGCACTTGCCCGTCCATTTCGTAAGCAGCCGTTCTATGTAATGCCGAATAAGGAAAAACATGCCCCCCGCTGAACTGGCACTCCCCGATAAACTCAAGCGACTGCTGGAACAATTCCATGGTCTCCCCAGGAAAGCCGCAAATGATATCCGTTGTTACAGCAAAATCGGGTTTTACCTCCCGGACTGAATCAAGCACACTGCGGAACCTTGCCGTATTCATGGGTCGGTTCATTTTCCGCAGGATGTCGTCTGAACCAGACTGCAAGGGTATGTGCATATGCGGACACAGCCGTAAATTTCTAAACAGATTGATCAATTCAGGACTGACATCCCAGGGTTCAATCGATGAAAGGCGGATGCGTTCAATTCCAGTTTGATCCAGCAGAATCTGTACCAGATCTGCCAGTGTATGCCTGGGCAGTAAATCTTTGCCCCAGGAACCAAGCTGTACACCTGTCAGAACAATTTCCTTAACTCCCAGCTTTTGCAGCTTTAAAGCATAAACAACTACGCTTTTCGGGTCAGTGCTCACCGAGCGACCCCTTGCAACCTGGGTCAAACAGTAGGCGCAGCGGTTGTCACACCCATCCTGCACCTTCACAAATCCCCGCGTTCTGTTTCGGGCTCCAAGGTCAGGTCGATATTGCCCAAGCCCGAATCGATCCGGGGCTGACTTTTCCAACAAGTCCACCAGGATCTGCTCTTTTTCAGGATTATCGTATCCCTGGTCCAGGATTTGCGTTTGCTCAGCAGGATTTTCCTGGCTGATGCTAACCCAACAGCCCGTCCCAATCACGTGGGCATTGGGATAATGAGCTTTATGATGCCTGAGCATTTTTCGCGAATCAGCCGAAGCCTTGGCTGTCACACAGCAGGTATTGATAACTATCTCGTCTGCTTCTTCAGGGTTCGAAACAACCTCAACGCCAGCTTCAGTCAATGAAAGCGCAAGCTGTTCTATTTCCGCCTGGTTCAGGCGGCAACCGACCATGTTGAGAAAAACTTTCATCTAAGGCTTGGAAACTTTGAAGTCAGTAAAAATAAAAGAGCCTGCGCCGTCTTGTCCGGTCTCAGCAAATATCCCGAGATCCCCCTTTGTGAGCTGATCATCTTCGGCGTTGACTGCGAGATTGCCATTGACGACCAAACTAAGCTGGCTCCCCACACAGAAGACCTCGAGCAAATTAGCCGCGTCATTCTGTTTCACGTCGTGGTCGTAACTCATCTTACCGCCAGGCAGAGTTGTGCTCTCCCCGTCAATCACCTTGACAATGCCTGTATACCCGTCAGGTGTCACGAAAAAACGATAATAATTTTGATTGTCCTGGTATCGGCAGACAATGCCAAGATAGGAATCATTGCTGCCGGTAAGCTTGCGGGTTTCCAACTGAATTTTGATGTCGCTGAATTGCAGACCGGTGGTCGAGATGGACCTGCCACCTTTGTTATTGATTGAAATCAAATAACCTTCGCTTGAATAACCCTTTAGTTCATAAACGTTGTTGACGATTTCCCAGCCACTTGTTTCATCGCTGAAATCGTCTTCAAGCAAAATCTCTCCGCTGGATTTCCAGGGAAGTTTGTCCTGGCTGAATTGCAGATTCTGAATCGTTGAACAGCCGTTAAGCAGAAGCAGGATGATTACAAAAAAAAGCAAAAAGCGCGTTTGTTTCACAACTTAATAATACCAGAAAAGTATGCTGTCCCGAGCCTGGAAAATATAACCCCGCCATGCCGTGTGCTGGAGGGTTTTGAACCTGCAATAGCAGGATGGTCCTACTACCAGGATCAATCTTGACTTCCGTCTATCACATCACCTGGATAAGGTCAGACCTTTTTCTTTCGTGTTGGTACAAAACTGAGTGTCAGCATCACGAACACAGCAGGGTATCTTTTTTATACCATATTTTAGACGGGGCTAACTTTCCTTCTTCAATGCCTGTATAATCTGATTATAAGAAATGAGGAAACCCATGCTTAAGCGTTTGTTTATTGCAATCGACCCTGAACCAGCCCTGCTTGACACAATTTTCAGGCTGACATCGACATTAAAGCGGGAGCATCCGATTAAGGGTGTCCGATACACTGCCCCGCAAAACCTTCACCTCACTTTGCTATTTCTGGGTGATACTGAGGAAGGTTTGATTTCACAAATTAGTAACAAACTTGAAAAGATCTGTCAAAATTTCACAGAATTTGACCTGGAGTTTTCAAATCTTGGTGCGTTTCCTTCCCGGCATAATCCCCGCATCATCTGGATTGGAGTCGACAATCCTGGACCTGTCACAGCTCTGGCAAAAGCAATTATTCACGACAGCGGTTTGGTTTCAGAACCTGAAAAGGCTCAGTTCACCCCACATCTCACCCTCGGCAGAGTAGCCGATTCCGCCCGGGGTGATTCGAGCGAATTGTTTTCAACGCTTTTTGCCAAACTTGGCAACGTAAAAGCAGGGTCAACCAGGATCAGGGAAGTGCTCTTATACCAAAGCATCCTCAAACCTGGCGGTCCTGTATACACTATACTGAGTCGCCATGCCCTCAAAAAACTGTGCTAAACTTCCTGTAGTGAGGTGAAATCTGGAACCAATATACTTAGGACGCAAGATCGTACAAATTCTTGAAGACAAACTTGCAGAAGATATTCTGCTCCTCGACCTAACCGGTATCTCTGACTTTACGGACACATTTGTAATCGCTAATGGCACCAGCGAAAGAATGCTGCAGAGCCTGGCTGATTATGTTCGTGAAATAATTAAACCAGAAACCGGATTAAACCCTGTTGTAGAAAGCAGCGGTCAATCCGGCTGGATAGTCTTGGATTACGGCTATGTGGTAGTTCACTTGCTGAGCCCCCAAATGCGGGAGTATTACGACCTCGAAGGCTTATGGCAGAAAGCCAAGATCGTACTCAGCGTTCAGTAAACCTATAGTTCAAACAAATTCTTCCATAATCTCCTGCGCATGCTCCGCAGGTTTTACTTTTTCGTAAATTTTTACCAGGTTGCCTTGTTCGTCGATGAGGAAGGTTGTGCGATTGATGCCGTAATACTCGCGCCCCATATTTTTCTTCAAACCCCAAACCCCGTAAGCTTCACTGACTGTGTGGTCTGTATCGGACAGTAAAGTAAAGGGTAGTTGATATTTTTCCTGGAATTTGGCATGTGATCTAGCAGAATCAGCGCTTACTCCCAAAATGGCGATGTCATTCTGCTTGAATACAGAGTAGTTGTCTCTGAAGCTGCAGGCTTCTGCCGTGCATCCTGGGGTGTCATCCTTTGGGTAAAAATAAAGGACTAAGCGCTTTCCACGATAGTCTGAGAGTTTGTGGAGTTCTCCATTTTGATCGCCGAGTTCAAAGTCTGGGGCAGGTTTGTTAAGCTCTAAAGTCATATTATCCTCCTGTATTTCATTTGATGAGCAAAGGATACACCAAAAGATAAATCAATGAAAAAAATTGTACAATCGCCAAAGCCCGTAACAACTGCCAATTCGGTCGCATGCCTCCAGCCATCTGCTGGAGGAAGAACACTTCCGCTCCACTGATCAGACTGAGCAGCAGAGTTGGCCAGTTGCGTGACCATGTGTTACTGGTCGCTAAATAGATCAACAAACTAATATAGGTCAAGATAATAAGGCTGTGGTGAAACCTTAACGCCCTTTCCCAACCGACTGAAGCAATGAAACTATTGCTCCTGGACGCTTTATTCTGATCGTATTCAGAGAACAAAATGGTAATTGCCGAAGCAGAAAAAAGGAAAAAGATTGGCATCCACAGCAGGAAAAGAAGATACGAAAACTGGTATTCCTGAATGGCGCTTCCAAGCAGGAACATAATCGGTGAGACCACCAATCCTTCGAAAAGCCACGACATCGAATTGAACCACAGCCGGCTAAACCTGCCTATGGACAAAAACGTTACAACCGCAAGGGCGGTTAGAAGCAGCAAGTTTGTGCCGATGAGCACCTCTGCCCGGAGCAGAAGATAGAGCCCCGCGAAAATCGCGAAAAATGCCCCAACAATCAGGGTTAGCGCACTTGACGAGAGGTTTTGTCCGCCAGGTCTTACCCTGGTGAAGGGATTTACCCGGTTGGAGGTGAGAAAGCGCTGCACTTCCTGCAGGAGGTAAAACGCACAGAAGATGACCAACCCTGCAGCCAGACTCACAAAACTGATCGCGCGACCTGACCAACTGGCAATCATCACTCCCAGCAAGTAACTGGCAGTGGCTGAAGCAGCGAAAAACCAATTAATATTCAATTTTACTTTTTGCATGCTTTTATTTTAACACGCGTCAGCCCGCAAATGCTGAGTGATATAATTTTTTAGATAATCATGAAAAAATGGCTTGTAGTTTTGCTGGTCTTTTTTCTCCTTGGAGGTCTTGGCGCACAGGGAATTTCTGCTGCTGATCCTCAACAAGATAATAAACTCTATGTGGCAAATACTGAGGACCTTTGTGATGGTTACAGCAACTGTTTTTATAACGACAGCACCGATTTGCCTGAGTCTATTGCCTTGATGAAAGCCATCAAGTTCGCCCGCGATAACAACCTCACAAACACCACCATCAACGTACTTTCCCCCTACGAGATCAACAGCCACACAGTCCTGGTTGATTATCCGGTCACGATCACAGGCAAGAATAGCGGCTGGATCAGCACCTCCTACTGCGATTCCATCCAGCCAATGTTTAGTATCACAAGTCAGGCAACCATGAGCGATATTCACCTGACTGATGGCACTTGCAGCAACCCATCGAGGGACTTGCTGGTAGTAGACAGTCCATCACCCGTCCTCATTGAACACAGCACTTTTGAGAACGGACAAACCGCTGTTTCTTACCTGGCAGGCGCAGGGCAGTTGACCCTGCAATTCAATCACATCAACAACAATCAAGCTGCGGTCACCAGTACTAACACCGATCCAAACGCACAATTGCTTGTTGTGGCGAACAACATAACCTCCAATGGCACAACTACCCAGGTTACCTGCTCTGGCAACAGCTTGGTGGATCACAACTTTTGGGGTGAAGGGGCCCTTCCGAGCCAATCCGCGGCCGGCTGTGGCGCGGATGACGACAAACGCCTGGACGCACCGATCGTGACCGAAACCACGGGTGTGGCTGCCCGCTTATTGAGCCTGACAAGTTCGCTGCCTTCTACTGATTTTTATGGAATTAAGGCCAGCAGCCCCAATCCGGTAAGCCTGTTCGTGGTCAACCATGGAGACTCACCCCCCTTCATCAGTTCTGCTGGCAACTCTTATAACTGCAGCAACTATTTTGACGTATTTTTACCGCTTTCAAGTTCGCCTGGCGAGGTCACCCTTTCATTTGCTTATCGTGAAACCAATGATTGCGCCCCAATTATCCAATCTGCCGCTTTTTGTGGTTCCGGAGATCAGACAAAGTTCCCCTTGCTTTGGTTTGATCCGAGGACCCATGTGACAGACCAATGGGATAAAACTGGAGAAAAACCCCAATCTTCATTTGGAAACATATTTGCTGGACAGGAAACCACCTGCCGCTCTGCGTCAAAAACCATCGAAGTCGTTGTTGATAATAACGGCCGCCCTGACCTGCTTAACGACCTGTTTTATACTCCGTTCGTGATCGGGTACGAGCAAGCAGGAGTGCTCGCATTTACAGCAACCCCTGCCACCAATGCCATCAACCTCAACTGGACCACCGTCACTGAAATTAATACGTTAAGTTTTCAAGTGACACGTTCTCTTACATCCGACGGCGCTTACGAAATAATCTCCAACGACATAGCTGCTGCGGGTTTACCAGCCTCAGGCGATAGTTATAGCTACGCGGACTCCACAGTGGCAATTGGGCAAACCTACTACTACGAATTGGTAATCCTGAATATTGATGGATCAATTCAACAAGTCCTGGGACCGATCAGCGCTTCTATCACACCCCAGCCCTCTCCAACGCGAACAACTGCACCTACCCGCACACTTACACCTACTCGAACCCTGACCCCGTTTCTGACTGCCACCTCTGCCTTCAAAACCGGGGCTCCCGGAGAACCAACGCTCTTTTTGCCAACCGTCTCAGATACACCAGCCACTGAGCAACCGCCCGATCTCAGCCTGACTCCAGATGGGACCCCTACCCCAACTGCCACACCCTCCCGCACGCCAACGCCTACCGTTTCAGGAACGCCAGTTTCAGGTCTGCTCGGGAAAACCGACCGCTATTCAGGTCAAAAACAAGTGCCATTCTTTCTTGGTGGGCTTGCTGTGCTAATACTGATCGCCCTATTGGGTTTTTACATTCATCAGAAACGCTAAATTTTTGACAATTAGTTTTGATTATGCTATTCTATGCCCATTATTAAAATGGATAGCCTGATATGTTAAGAGAACGCGTCTCAGATAATGTTTACTGGTTTCAAAGCGAAGTTTACGCGCAGGTAACTGCGGGCACGGTGGTTGGTCCCCAGTGGGCGGTTTTGATTGACACACTGATGCCGTCAGAGACCCCGCGCATTCGGAATTTCATCGAATCACAGCTCATGGTTCCGGTTAAATACATCATCAACACCCATCACCATGCTGATCACTCCTGGGGCAACTGTATTTTTCCTAACGCCACAATCATTGGTCATCAACTATGCCGTGATCTGATGCTTGAAAAGAGCACTTCAGCTCTGGCTGAAGCCGGAAAGGATAACTCCCTCTTTCGCGACATCTGCATTTCACCTCCCCACGTAACCTTCAGCTCTGGCACTTTGACCCTGCGAATTGGAAAAAAACAACTCCAGATCTTTGCCACCCCCGGTCATTCTGAGGATAGCATCTCGGTGCTCCTGGAAGATGAAAGAATCTTGTTTGCTGGCGACGCATTTATGCCTGTACCATATTTTGTTGGTGGTGATATCAATATTCTGTCCCAATCGATTTCTCAGATTGGCACAATGGGGCTCGAAAATATCGTTCAGGGTCACGGAGATATTATCCTCCGTGGAGAAATCGAAGAAGTAAAAAATCATAACCTCGAATATCTGCAGACCCTTCAAAAAATTGTAAAAATTGCCATGCGGCGACGCAACCCGCTTGAATACATTTCAGCCCAAGACATCGAAGATACAGGCAAACACCGGGTCAGCCTGGGTGGACTTGCGCAGGATTTACACATTCGCAACCTGCAGTGGCTTTATTATCAAGAAATCAAGAAGTTAGATTTTTAGGCGAAGCTTACAGCCACAAACATAATCGCCAATAACCCTGCCATCAACAGTGGTTCAATTATTTTCCGCCCGGTCAGAGGTCCTTCAATCACTAATAACGCAGTCAGAATGTATAAAACCCCGCTGACTACGAGTCCATACTGAACCGGTTTCAAGAAAAGGTAATACATTGCCCCTGCAATTTCAGCGCACAAAAAACCGCAAATAAGCACCTTCGAAAAATCCCCCTCACCCATTGTCCGCAAATGGATCGTTCGAAAAGCAACAAAACTGGCTGTGATCAAGATGAAAATCGCCTGGATATACAATCTCAGCTTTGAAGCAGCGAGAGATATTGTGAAAGCAAGAAACAAACTAAACGCCAGGCTGATCAAAAGCGGTGCAACGATCTTATAGGCTTCCCCTCCGGGGCTGAGCACCCGGTATTCCGCGTTCAGTATTACCCCAATAATTACCAAACCTAATCCCAGCGCAAACCACCAGATGGGATTCCTCTCCAGTTGAGTCAACAAGGTGCTCATAATCAACGTTGCCAGGCTCGGCAGGACCACGTTGGGTATCAAGACCCAGGGGGTTTCGACAAACTTCTCGTGGTCAGTGTGCGTAAGAAATAACCAAAAACAGCCGCCTGCGCATAAAAGCATCAGTACCACGGGAACCAACCCAACAATGCTAAAGTTGATGATAAAACCAAACAGATTTGTGCCAGGAGTTAGCGGCTCCCTGGGCATCAGGTACAAAACAGCAAAGAACGTCGCCAGTGTTGCAAGGATGATGCTAAAGCGATTTATATATCGATTTTCCGCTGTCAGGTCATTCATTTTTTGAATTCTATCACTATTAAAACGAACGCAAGAAATATCCTTCTCTTCATTTTAATGGTAAAATTATAAGGTTATGAAAGTTATGCTGCCAATCCAAAAACAACCAAAGATTTTTGCTGCTTTTAAAGCCGGTTATGAGACTATTTCAAAGCATCTCTACCTGGTGCTCTTTCCGATTATCCTTGATCTGTTCCTGCTCTTTGGATTTCGAATCACAATTGTCGAATTGATCCGGGATAGTATTAATCGCTTCATCCTGCCGCCTTCAGCCACAGAAGATATAGTTGCCAGTTGGGAAATTCTGAAAACACAATCGGTTGAATTTTTCCGCTATTTTAGTCTGACGTCATTCCTTCGCTCTTTTCCGGTTGGAATTCCCAGCCTGTTTTCAGTGGCAGCATTCGAGCGCAATCCCATGGGAGAATTTCAATTCATCCATTTGCAGGATCCTGGCGCGATTTTTCTTGTGATTCTTGCGGCATCTCTGATTGGGCTGTTTTTCGCTTACTTACTCTTCCGCTTGACTGCCCGGGCAACAGCGCCCCAATCTGTACCGGTTGAGTCTATCTTTGAGCCGCGTTCATTCGTTTCTTGGCTGCTGATACCAGTTTTTACAATTATATTGATTTTTCTGGTTATCCTGCCTGCCATGATTATGATCAGTCTGATTGGCGCTCTTCTCCCTATCTTTACCTCAATTGGCTACTTTTTTCTAACTATTGCCCTCATCACGCTTATATTACCGGTCTTTTTCACTCCACATTTGATAATTACCGAAAAATTATCTTTTCCCCAGGCATTACTCACCAGTTTTCGCACCGTCCGGCTGACCAACGCCAAAACCACAAACTTTCTTTTTCTGGCAATTCTGGTCAGTTATCTGACGAACATGCTTTGGCGGATCCCATCTGAAGATTCCTGGATGTTGATGGTGAGTATCTTAGGGCATGCTTTGATCTCAATTGTCATTTTAGCAGCAAGTTTTCATTACGTAATCGACGCGCGGAAAAACATTCGCGAATTTTTTGAAAATCAGATGTCAGAGACTACTCTGGCATAAACCTTTGGAGCAGAAACTTGAACAATAAACCCGAACATTACGATGCAGGTGACATACAAATCCTCGAAGGTCTTGAGGCTGTCCGCCGCCGCCCTGGCATGTACGTTGGCGGCACAGACATCAAAGCCCTTCACCACCTCATCTACGAAGTCGTTGACAACTCGATTGACGAAGCGCTTGCAGGATTTTGTGATCATATCACTGTTACCATTCATCCTGATGACAGTGTCACTGTCACAGATAACGGTCGCGGCATTCCAGTTGAAATTCATCCTGAGAGGAAAATCTCAGCCCTGCAGGTCGTTATGACCGTACTGCACGCCGGCGGAAAATTTGGCGGGGGATCCTACAAGGTCTCCGGTGGTCTGCACGGTGTGGGAGTCTCGGCCGTAAACGCTTTGTCGGAGTGGTGCGAAGTCACCATTCACCGCTCGAACAAGATTTACTTCCAGCGCTATGAGAGAGGCATACCCAAAGAACCAGTAAAAGCCATTGGCACCTATAAAGGTGATCATAACAGCACATCAACCTCTTTCCGTTTTGATCGTGAAATTTTCAAGGATGAACCAAGCTTCCGCTTCGAAACACTCGTACAGCGTTTCCGGGAAATGGCTTTTGTCACCCGCGGTGTCAGCATCCAATTGATTGACGAGCGTGAAGGCAAGGAAATGACCTTCCACTTTGAAGGTGGCATTGCCTCCTTTGCTCGCTATGTTAATCGCAACCGTCAAACACTTCACCCCTTGATTTTTGGCGAAAAGGAAATTGAAGGCATCGGAGTTGAGTTTGCGGTTCAGTACACAGACGCTTATTCTGAATCCATCTACACCTTCGCAAACACCATCAACACCATCGACGGCGGTACACACCTCACAGGTTTGCGCGCTGCCATCACCCGCAGTATCAACGACTACGCCCGCAAAGCAGGTCTCTTAAAAGAATCTGAGCCGAATTTCAGCGGCGATGACACACGTGAAGGGCTTACCAGCATTGTCAGCATCAAACACCCGGATCCCCAGTTCGAAAGCCAGACGAAGGTCAAGTTGATGAACCCGGAGGTCCAGACTTACGTTCAGTCAGTGGTCCTCGAAACCGTCTCCACTTTTCTCGATGAAAATCCCGCCACAGGTCGCGCCATCGTCCAAAAATGTCTCACCTCAGCCCGGGCTCGTGACGCTGCCAAGAAAGCGCGTGATCTTGTCATCCGCAAATCCGCGCTTGAGTCGATGACTCTTCCAGGTAAACTGGCTGACTGTTCAGAGCGCAATCCAGAAAAAACCGAAATGTATATCGTTGAAGGTGAATCCGCAGGTGGCTCTGCCAAGCAAGGTCGCGACCGACACTTCCAGGCTATCCTTCCTCTGCGCGGAAAGATTCTCAACACTGAACGCGCCCGTCTCGATAAAATCCTCGGCAACCGCGAGGTAAAATCGCTCGTTTCTGCGCTTGGCACAGGTATTGGCGATTCATTTGACCTCAAGGGTCTTAGATACGGTCGCGTGATTATCATGACCGATGCGGATGTTGACGGAGCCCATATCCGTACTCTGCTGCTGACTTTTTTCTTCCGCTACATGCAACCTTTGATCGAGGAAGGGCATCTCTACATTGCCCAGCCCCCGCTTTATCGCATCTCTAATCGCAATCAGATTTTTTACGCCTATAGTGAAGCTGAAAAGGATAAGCTGGTAGCAAAGTTTGGCGGTCTGAGCAAGGTAGGTCTCTCCCGCTACAAGGGTCTTGGTGAAATGAACCCCGAACAACTCTGGGAAACAACCATGAATCCTGAAAACCGCACCCTTTTGCAAGTGGAGATCGAAGACGCGGCAGAAGCCGACCTGACTTTTGACATGCTGATGGGCTCGCTTGTTCCTCCCCGGCGGCGTTTTATCCAAACCCATGCGAAAGAAGTTCGCAACCTGGACATCTAATTACTCATAACTCGCCTGGAAAACAGGCGAGTTTGCTAATATGGCACGCAAAATTCTTCACCTCGACCTCGACGCTTTTTTCTGTTCTGTAGAAGAACTGCTTGATCCATCCCTTGTGGGCAAAGCCTTTGCTGTTGGCGGCAGTCCCCAGGGGCGGGGAGTGATCGCGTCCTGCTCCTATGCCGCACGACTGAAAGGCGTGCGCTCTGCCATGCCCGCCGGGAAGGCCCTCCAACTTTGCCCTGAATTGCTTATGATCCATCATCGCCACGGGCTCTACAGTGAATATTCTGATCGTGTGATGTCCATTCTGCAGGACACGACTCCGTTGGTCGAGCAGGTTTCGGTGGATGAAGCATTCCTGGACGTCAGTGATTTACCGCAACCTCTCAAGCTGATTGCAATTGGTCTGCAAAAACGGGTCGCGGATGAAACCCGGCTTCCCTGCTCACTCGGCGGTGCTACCAACAAACTGGTAGCCAAAATGGCAAATGACTACGGCAAGAAACAGGTACACACTGGTCGCGCCCCACGTGCCATCACCATCATTGAGCCAGGAGAAGAACAGGCATTCCTTACCCCTCTCGAGATCCAGGCTTTGTGGGGTTTTGGTCCAAAAACGGCAGAAAAACTGCGGGAAAGAGGCATTTTCCGTATAGGGCAGCTTTACGAGCTTTCAGAGAGTGAATTGCGCGGTTTTTTTGGCAATCACGCCTCTGAAATCCTCGATCGCGCTAAAGGCATCGACACACGACCGGTCTACGATAGCGAGCATGATCCAAAATCGGTCAGCAACGAAACCACCTATTACTCTGACACAGATGACCTGCGGCAGATTTCTGACACCCTGCGTTGGCTTTCCGACAAGGTCGGTTACCGTCTGCGTAAACACAACCTGGCAGGCAGCTGCGTCCAGATCAAGATCAGGTACTCTGACTTCACCACCATCACGCGGCAGAAGATGCTTCAACAGCCAACCAATCTGGATGACGAAATTTTTGGCGCTGTGACGGATTTACTAAAAAGCCACTTTACGGTGGGTCGGGAAGTGCGCCTTTTGGGCGTGGGCGTTACCAAGTTGGAGGAGCCTGCCATCCAACTATCACTTTTTGACACTTCGGCCCAGAAGAAAACCCAACTGACAGAAGCAATCGACACGCTGAAAGATAAATACGGCAAACAGATCATCATCCGCGCCAGCTCTCTGAAACCGGGCAAAAGGAAATGAAGAATAAATAGGCCGGATGGCTCTTAGACGTCTCTTCCTCAAAAAGGGCATCTTTTCGTAGGCCGGATTGCGTTTTTCAATCCGTCTCTCAATTACCTTTACTTCTTGGATGATTAAAATATCGTAAGACACTCTCCCCCGCTTAGTCCGCACGCCTCTTCGAGGCTGGGATCTTCGACAGACCCTCCCTCGAGAGAGGGCTAAAGATTTTTTCGTAGGTCGCGTTCCGTTTCACCTGCCCCTGAGCGTAGCGAATGGGGTTGAACCCGGCTTTTCCACCCCCGTATATCGGGTTTTATGAAAACCCTACCTATTAAAAACACACGAGATACAAACACACGAGATACCTACCTATTAAAAACCCCTTAGCTAATAAAGTTTTCTGGTATAATCGCCCCCACGCCAACGTAGCTCAGTCGGTAGAGCAGACGCTTCGTAAGCGTCCGGTCGGGGGTTCGATTCCCTTCGTTGGCTTTTATTATTTAATCCCCGCTAAGACTTCAACCTCGCATCCTACACAGTTTCGCCGATGGTGTAACCGCCGTCTACAGGCAGTATAGCGCCGGTAATAAACTTCGCTTTGGATGAACTAAGGAAGACTACAGCATTTGCGATGTCGCTGGTTGAAGCATAGCTTCCCAAGGGGATCTTTTTCAGTCTTATTTCTTCTTCCGCCCACTGTTCAGGGTCTTTCATTCTTTCTTCGACTATCTCTGTCGCGGTAGGTCCCGGAGAGACAACATTGACGCGAATTTGGTGCTTCGCGAGGTCCATCGCGGTTACTCTGGACATGGTGTGAAGCGCTGATTTCGAAACCGTATAATTCAGCCGTCCCTTTTTCACCTGCAAGGCTGACGAAGAGCCGATATTTATGATGACACCTTTCGCCTTATTTTCGACCATGATCTCAGCAGCTTCGACCATACAAAAATATGCGCTAAGGACGTTGGTTTCAAATGTTTTGATCCACAGATCGTAATCAATCGCGTTCCACTCAATTTTTTCTGAGAACGCACCTAAATTGTTTACCAGAACATCAATTCTCTGGAATTTTTCCTTTATTGCATCAAATAGCTTTTCTATTTCGGACTTTACAGATAGATCGCAAGAATACGGATAAATATTGGAATTGTTCGTTATCGATTGCTTTGCCATTTCAAGCTTTTCTTTGTTTCTGGCAACTGAGATCACGGTAGCTCCCAAATCCGAAAATTGCCTGCAAATCTCCAATCCAATGCCCTGGCTGGCACCAGTGACTAAAACAACTTTTCCTGTAAATTCTTCAGTTTGCGTCATTATGTCTCCATTCTCTTTTCGATTGGCGTGCCAAGCTCTTGTCAAATCAGCTTTATCCGATATCTGCGAAAAATTCTCACTTCGCCATGATCGCACGACTGTCAAGCGAGATCGCTCCCTGACCTTCCGGATAAACGATCAAGGGGTTGATTTCGATTTCACTGATTTCGGGATTGTCCAGGCTTAGCTGGCTCAAACGCGCGATAGTATCTTTTACAGCCTGCATGTCAGCCTTTGCTGATCCACGATAGCCCTTGAGAAGCTTGCCCGCAAGTGTCATTTCGATCATCTCGTCGATGTCTTCATCTGTCAAAGGTGCCACTTTGAAGCTGATGTCCTTGAGCAGTTCCACCATCGTACCGCCCAGACCAAACATCATTAGAGGTCCAAAAGTAGGGTCGCGCCGCATTCCCACAATCACTTCCAAGCCCTTAGGCGCCATTTTTTCGACCATCACTCCCCTGATGCGTGCCTGCGGTTCATTTTGGGCAATCCGATCCATCATCGCTTTATATTCTACGCGCAGTTGTTCTGAATTCTCAATGTTCAACGCGATTCCGCCGGAATCTGACTTGTGCAAGATATCCTCAGAGACGATCTTCATCACCACCGGATAGCCAACCTTTTCGGCGATTTTCTCGGCTTCATCCACCCCGGCTGCCAGGTCGCCCGGTACGTTCTGGATTCCGTAAGCCTCCATCATCGTGCGGGTTTCATACTCACCCGCAGCCTGCGCGTCCTTCACCAAAGCCAATGCAGCTGCCATTTTGTTGTGGTCAATATTCTTTATTACGACCGGATTAAAAGCCGATCTCTTTAGAATTTGCTTATAGTTTTCCATCCCCCTCAGAACCCGTCCGGCTTCATCCGGATAGGCAAACACCGGCACACCCGCCATATTCAGATATTGTTCCGACTCGCGTGTGCTGCGTTCACCCATCAGGCAGGTTAGCAAGGTTTTGTTGGTCTTCTTACCCATCTCAACCCAGGCTTTAGCCACTCCCAGGGTGTCCACCAAAGATTGCGGCACCAGGATGGGAAGCAGCACATCCACGCCCTGATCGGCATCCAGGTTTCCCAGGCTCCAGAGGTAATCCTCAGGGCTGACTGAACCAAGCATATCCACCGGGTTCGAGACCTGTGCGCTGGGATTCAATTTTGTTCTCAGTTTTTCCTGGATTTCCGGCGCTATCTGCGCCAGTCCGAAGCCATTAAACGCCAGGCTGTCTGCTGCGAGTGCCGCTGCACCGCCGGCATTGGTCGTAATGGCGACGCGTTTCCCCGCCGGCAAAGGCTGCGTTCCGAGCGCCCATGCCACATTGAAGAGCTGGCTGATGGTTTCAACTTCAATCACACCAGCTTGCTCAAGCGCTGCCTGGTAGGCTGCGTAGGAACCTGCCAGCGAGCCAGTATGTGAACTGACTGCCTTCGCGCCGGCGTCGTTCTTACCAGCTTTGAGGAATACAATGGGCTTCTTCTGCGACACCTTCCTCGCCACTTCCATAAAGCGCGGACCATCCTGGATCCCTTCCACATACATTGCAATCACTTCAGCGTGTTCATCTTCGGCAAAGTATTCGAGCATATCGGCTTCGGTCACGTCCATCTCATTACCCAGGCTGGCAAAATGGGAAAAACCGATCTTGGAGTTGATGACCAAGTCGATCACACCGCCGCAGATTGCCCCTGATTGGGAGATAAAAGCAATCGGTCCCGCCGGTGGAAGACCTTTGATGAAAGTTGAATCCAAACCTGTGCGAACGTCGATGGTTCCAACGCAGTTGGGACCAACCACCCGCATGCCATAGGATTGCGCCAATTCCTTCACAGCCCGCTCTACTTTCGCGCCTTCCTCACCAAGCTCCCTGAAGCCACCAGTGATAATGACGACCGCCTTGATCCCTCGCTCACCAATTTCCCTCATGGTTTCCATGATCACAGTCACAGGCAGTACCACCACCGCCAACTCAACCGGATCTGGCACGTCTGCAATCGAGGCGTAAGCCTTTTTTCCCAGGATCTCTGTTGCCTTTGGGTTGACTGGATAAACCTCACCCGGGTAACCATAGGTCACCAGGTTCTCAAGAATGCCGTAACTGAGTTTCTTGGGGTTGGTAGAAGCGCCTAAAATAGCAACACCTTTTGCATCAAAAAAAGGGGTGAGTGATGATGGCATGGTTCTCTCCTGAATGTTTGTCAGAAGGATTATACCAACTCCCGCAGTGAGAATGCGATCTTCTAGGACAGAGCCTGCTGCTTGATTTATAATTCTTTTGGAATGGATAGGATCTTGTCACACACACCCGGGAAAATGCAACAGCAAGCTGCTGATATCACCAGCTTTCCGCATTTATTTCTGAGTGGACCGGCTTCTTCGGGGAAAACCAGCGCGGCATTGCTCCGTTTGCAGCAGATTCTCAGCTCGGACGCCAGATCTACCACGCTTGTGCTTGTTCCCCAGCAAAGCCTGGCCAAGCCTTATCAAGATTACCTGCGGAGCAGCAATTTGCCCTCATCTCAACAGATCAGCATCCAGACGATGAGCAGCATCGTCCGCAGGATGATCGCCCTATTTTGGCCGTTAATTGCCAGCCGCCAGGTGTTCAGGCATCCTTTTGAGCCGCCGCGCTTTCTGACGCTCGAAACCGCGCAGTACTTCATGGCTCAGGTTGCTGATCCCGTGATCGACCGTGGACATTTTGCTACGATCACGCTCACACGGAACCGCCTCTTTAGCCAACTGCTGGATAACCTGAATAAATCCGCTATTGTCGGTTTTCCCCACACCGAGCTAGCTCGCAGGCTAAAATCTGCTTGGACGGGTGACCAGTCGCAGCTGGTAGTCTACGATGATGTCCAACTGGCGGTGAATGCTTTCCGCGAATTCTGCCTGGAGCATAATCTGCTGGATTTTTCGCTGCAAGTCGAACTTTTCCGGGAAATTGTGTGGCCAAACGAAACCTTTCAAAAGTACTTCCAGAATCAATACCAGCACCTGATCTACGATAACGCTGAGGAGGACCCCCCCTACGTTCATGACATTGTTGGTTCGTGGATCAAAAGCCTGCAAACTTCCCTGATCATCATGGACGAAGGCGGTGGTTTGCGCAGCTTCCTGGGAGCTGACCCGGCATCAGCCGCAAAATTCGCTTTGCAAGCCGATACATGTCTTCACTTTGAGCAAAATTATGTCAGCTCTCCACCAGTAGTAGCTCTCCTTGGCACCATGCAATCCCCCCACGCGCAAAAGCTTCCTCACTCCACGATTTCTCAAGCGCTCATCATCGCAAGCAAGCAACCGCGCTTCTTTCCGGAACTGCTCCAGTCAGTCAGCCAGGAGATTGCCGATCTGGTCCTGAATGGCACGCCAGCAGAGGAAATCGCGGTTCTTTCGCCTTTTCTCAGCGACCCTCTCGTCTTCGAGCTTTCACGCCGCCTTTCAAAAGCCGGCATTCCCACTCAAAGCTTGCGCCCTTCTCTCGCGCTGAAATCAAACCCGCACATCCAGACCGTTTTAACCTTATCATCCCTCGCCCATCCCGACTGGCAGCAACCACCCGACCTTTACCAGACCCTGTCGGCGCTCTCAACAGCAATCCCAAGACTTGATCCCCTGCGTGCCCGTCTGATTCTTGAACAAGCAACTTTTAATCAGGATGTGACTTTATTGCCATCGCTCGTGAGCCTTCCTAAGGAATTGACTGAAAGAATTCCAAGTGATATTTTGCAGCAGGTTGAGAAGCTGCGTCTCTGGCTTGATTCGGTGGACCAGAACGAACCGCTGGACTACTTCATCAGCCGTCTCTTCTCAGAGCTGCTTACCCAGCCCGGTTTTGGATTTTCTGAAAACCAGGAAGCGGGCGAACACACCGCGCGCCTGATCCAAAGTTACCAGAAATTTAAACGTCCCCTTGCGGCTGACAAGGGAGCAGACGCTTCTTACCTTGGCAGAGAGTATTACAAGGCGCTCAGCCAGGGATTGCTCTCGGCGCTTTTCGTGCCTGAAGAGGAAGTTGTTGGAGAACCTGGCGTCTTGATAGCCCCGGTCATGACCTTTCTAATGCAAAACCGGGCAGTTCAGCATCAATTTTGGCTTAATCTGGGCAGCAAGGGTTGGTATGAACGGCTCGAACAGCCTCTCACCCACCCCTATGTGCTCAACCGACAATGGCAGCCTGGAAAGAAGTGGACCACCGATGATGAAATAGCATTGGGGCGTTTCAACCTCGAACGAACTCTGATCGGCTTGCTGCGCCGCTGCAGTGGGCAGGTGCACCTCTGCACCTCCGACTATGGAGAATCAGGCGTGGAGGAAAAAGGTTTGCTGCTGACCTGGGCTCAGAACCTCTTCCGTTCTGCTTTAAGGGAGCAAGAGAATGACTGAGACTACCTTACGCGACTCCCAGACTGAGGTGCTTCGATATCGCTCCGGCTGGATGGGAATATCGGCTGTCCCTGGCAGTGGCAAGACCTGGACCCTCTCCCATTTGGCTGCAAAACTCTTGCTTACAGTGGACCTTCAACCCGACCAGGAGATCCTGGTGGTAACTTTTGCCAACTCAGCCGTGGACAACTTCACCAGCCGCATCGGAGAACTCGTCCGTGATTACGGCTTGCTTGAGGGGTACGGCTACCGCGTGCGGACGCTTCACGGTCTGGCAGGCGATATCATCCGTGAACGCCCTGAACTGGCCGGACTTGGCAACGACTTTCGCATTCTTGACGATGAAGACGCGCAAGCCATTCTTGACGAATTATCTTTTGAACAATTAAAAAAGCACGAAGAGTTCTTCAGCCAATTATTGAAACCTGATCTTTCTGACAAGAAAGCTGGCGAAATGATGCGGGATGTGAAAAGTGGCATGCCATCCCTGCTCAAGGATCTTGCTCATAGCTTCATCAGCTCAGCCAAAAACGCTGGACAGTTGCCCACAGACCTTGCGAAGCTTCAGAAATCCCGGCCAGTTACACCACTGTTTCAGATTTGCCTGGATATCTACCATGGTTACCAGGAACGCCTGAAGTTGCTTGGGGCTGTTGACTTTAACGATCTCATCTACCTTGCCTGGAAGTGCCTCAAATCCGACCCCGACCTGGTCCGCCAGTTAGCCTATCGATGGCCGTATATTCTCGAGGACGAAGCCCAGGACTCCAGCAAACAGCAGCAGGCAATCTTGCAGACTCTGGCAGAGCAAACCGGTAATTGGGTGCGCGTTGGGGACACGAACCAGGCAATCTACCAAAGTTTCACCACCGCTGACCCACGCCTGCTCAAGGAATACCTTGCCAGACCGGATGTGCTCCCTCTCGATCTGCCTGAGTCGGGACGCTCCTGCCAGAAGATCATTGACCTTGCCAACCGTTTAAACAACTGGGTCCAAACCAGTCACCCCAACGAAGCCGTGCGGGATTCGCTGACCAAGCCCTTCATCATTCCGACCCAACCTGGAGACTCGCAGCAGAACCCGCCCTGCAATGCTCATTCGGTAGAGTTGGTAACGCAGCCATTTTCCTCAGATGAAGAGCTAAACTTCATCGTCCGCCAGGCGAAAGCCTGGCTAAAAGCCCATCCGCAGGACACGGTTGCGGTTCTGGCGTTGATAAACGCGAGAGTGAATACGATTGCTGAAACACTAAAAACAAACAAGATAGACTACGTGGACATTCTGATGAAAGTGCCGCGTGAGACCCGAGAAACGATCGGTACCGTGGTAAACCTTCTCAAACTAATCTTCTATCCGCTCGACCTGAAAGTGGCAGACAAAGCTTTCCTGGTCTTTTACCGCCACTTTCGCACAGATAATGCTCGATCGCGGTTGGTCGATACGGCACGCGGCTGGTTCAGGAACCTGGCAAAGCTTGAGGATTTCTTCTACCCCGCGGAGGGGGATCCGCTCGAGGAACTCTCGTACACTGATCCCGACACAGCCAGCCTGCTGGCAGATTTCCGCGCGGCAGTCTTGCGCTGGCATCAAGCCGCTTACCTGCCTTTTGACCAGTTGATGCTGGTCATCTCCCAGGACCTGCCCTTGCAGCCTTTTGAACTGGCAACGGTTCACAAAGCATCCTCCTTCATCAAAATCCAGATGGACAACCACCCGGAATGGGCTCCCCCGGAGCTGATCGACGCGCTTACGGATATCGCCAAGAACGAACGTACTTTCTTCAGTGTCAGCGAGACCCAGGATGCCTTCAACCCGGACCTTTACAGGGGCAAAGTCGTCTTGTGCACCTGCCACAAAGCCAAGGGGCTTGAATGGGATAAGGTTTTCCTGACTTCTGTCAATAACTACGATTACCCCTCTGGTGCTGAGAAAGATTCTTACATAAGTGAAAAGTGGTTCATTCTTGACCGGCGCAACTTGCAAGCCGAAATCCTGGCGGAACTCGACCTGATGACTTCAAGCGAGCTAAATTCTGTGGCGCATCCAGGAATTGGTCGGATCGACGCACGCAACGAACTCATTCGCGACCGCTTGCGCCTGCTTTATGTCGGCATCACCCGCGCGAAGTCCTCGCTGACCATCAGTTACAACTCCGGTCCCGATAAGACACCTGCTGTTGCCTACAGAGCACTTTTGCAGGAGGAAAATTATGACTGACATCCTGCCTGCAGGTTTCGTTTTCCATCAGAGCAATCTCCAGGCTTTCAAGACTTGCCGTTTCAGCTTTCTTTTACGCTATATCCGAAAGTTCCCCTGGCCAGCGCCGCTCGCCGCCCGAACAAGCACCTTTGAGCAGGATCTGGTTGCTGGTTCAACGCTCCACTCGCTGATCCACCAGTATTTCCTCGGCATTGATCCTGAATTGCTTGTTTCCAGTGCCGCGAACTTCCCTGACGCCAGGGTGTCGGTGTGGTTTAACAACTTCCTCGCCAGCCAGTATGCCACCCTCACATCCAATCAGTTTCCCGAGCATAGTCTGCAAATCACGCTGGATGGCAGCCTGCTGCTGGCAAAATTTGACTTGCTCACGCTTAACGTCGACACTATTCAGATCTGCGACTGGAAATCCTCGCGGGTAATACCAAAACGGCAATTCCTCCAGGATCGAATTCAGACCATGGTTTACTCCCTGGTTGCCGCCCGCGCGCATCCTCTGCCATCCCGCTCCATTACAATGCACTATTGGGAAGCAGGTTTCCCTGATCAGCCGATCATTTTTACAATAGAGGCTGCCCAACTACAACGCTACGAAGAGACTCTCACGGATCTGATCACTTGCATTCGTTCCCTGCCTGTCGAGCAATTTGAACGCACCACAGACCGAAAAAAGTGCTCTTATTGCGAATATCAAAGTTACTGCGCCCGCAGCGGATCAACAAAGGATGAAGAATCATTCAACAATTGGTTTGAGATTGGTCTTTCGGAATTGCAGGGGCAAACTAAAGAACAAACTGAGTTCTAACAACCCCCAATGGCTTATAATTAAATAAAAAATGGGCAGAACAGGGCTCGAACCTGCGACCTCATCTGTGTAAAAGATGCGCTCTGACCAACTGAGCTATCCGCCCGCGAAAGCATATTATAAACGAAAAATGAGAATCATACGATTCAAAACGCAAAGTACACCCCCCCAATTTGGCTGGATCCGCGATGGCAGAGTTGGCGTCATCCAGGGCGACCCCTTTGGTGAGTTTCGCCGTTTCGAGGAAACCTACGAACTCTCCGATGTAAAACTACTGTTGCCCTGCCTTCCCTCCAAAATCATAGCCGTCGGAAGGAACTATCGCGCGCACGCTGCCGAAATGAACAACGACGTGCCAACTTATCCCCTCATTTTCCTGAAACCTCCGTCCTCGCTTATCACCAACGGTGAAAACATTATCATCCCACCCCAAAGCAAGCGCGTCGAGCACGAAGCAGAGCTCGCGGTGGTGATCGGAAAGCGCTCCCGCTGGCTCACCAAGGAAAACGCCCTCGAGGCGGTGTTTGGCTACACCATTGCCAATGACGTGACCGCCCGAGATCTCCAGGCAGCGGATGGGCAGTGGAGCCGAGCAAAAGGTTTTGACACCTTCTGCCCGCTTGGACCCTGGATCGAGACCGAGTTCGACCCAATCGACTCCCTCATCACCTGCCACGTCAACAACACCCTGCGCCAGATGAGCTCAACCCGTGAAATGATTTTTAGTGTGCAACAGCTCATGTTGTATATCAGCTCCATCATGACCCTCGAGCCTGGCGACCTCATCCTCACCGGCACACCCGCTGGCGTTGGACTACTCCAGGCGGGAGATTTGGTCAGCGTGCACATCGACGGCATCGGCACGCTCGTCAACCCGGTAGCGGCGCAAGGTTAAACTGTGCCCTGGTTCATCACCACCTTCTCATTGTTTCTGCCAGGCTGTCAGAGCCTGAAACAAAAGCGTGCCACCCTTTCGCCTTTACTTTCCCGTCTGAAAAGGTACAATCTATCCGTCATTGAAGCTTCCCACCAGGACAATTGGCAGATTGCTGAGCTCCAGGTCGCGAAACTCGGCCAAAACCGTGCCCAGTTGGATCGGGATATTGCACAGCTGGTGACTTTGATCGAAAACGATTTTCGTGATATCACCCTTACGGAAGTCAAAACCGAATTCTATATATAACAGGTCATTTTGCAGACAATAAACTTAAATCAACTTGAAAAAATACTCTACCATGTCGAGAAACCGGGGCGATATGTGGGCGGTGAGCACAACCAGATCCTGAAAGACTGGGAATCCATCCGCACGCGCGTCTGCCTGGTTTTCCCGGACATCTACGACATTGGGCAGCCGAACCTGGGTTTGGCAATCCTCTACGACATCCTCAACCAGCAACCAGACATCCTGGCTGAACGCTCTTTTGCCCCATGGCACGATCTTGAAGGGCAGCTTCGTGAAAACAAGATTCCATTGTTCTCACTCGAATCAAAGCGTCCGCTTGCCCAATTCGACATTATTGGCTTGAGTCTTCCCTACGAATCCCTCTATACCAATGCCCTGAACGTGCTTGATCTTGCCAGCATCCCCCTGCTGGCATCCGAGCGTGGCAGCGATCATCCTCTGATCATCGCTGGTGGTCAGGCTTGCTACAATCCCGAACCCATGGCAGATTTCATCGACGCGTTTGTGATTGGTGAAGGTGAGGAAGTGATCCTGGAGGTTATTCAGGCATTTGAACATCTGAAACAAGCTGGAGCAGACCACAAGGCACTCCTTCAGGGTTTGTCAAAGATTCCTGGCGTTTATGTTCCTTCTCTTTACCTTGTACACTACGCGCAAGATGGCACTATTTCGGAATTTTGCCCTTCTGATACGCAATTTCCAGCTTTTGTAACCAAGCGCATCGTCCCAGAGCTTCCAGCCCACCCAACCCACCTGATTGCCCCGAACATTGAGACGGTTCACGACCGCCTGTCAATCGAGATCATGCGCGGCTGCACCCGCGGCTGCCGTTTTTGCCACGCCGGCATTGTTAACCGCCCCGTTCGCCAAAGATCTGTCGCTGAAATCCTTCAGATCATTGAAGATGGATTAGCCTCCACCGGTTATGAAGAAATCAGCTTGCTTTCGCTTTCTTCTTCGGACCACACCCAAATCCTTGAATTAACCAGGGCAGTTTACGACAAGCTCCACGATCGCAAAGTTACAGTCAGTTTGCCTTCCCTGCGCATCGCCTCGTTTTCAGTCGAGCTGATGGACGAGCTGCGCGATCTGCGCCCTGGGGGTGGTTTTACGCTTGCCCCCGAAGCCGCTTCCCCTCGCATGCAGGCGATCATTAACAAACCACTCGATAATGAAGTTTTCGAAGAGACTGTTCGCACTGTCTTTGAGCACGGCTGGCTTACCCTCAAACTCTATTACATGATCGGTTTGCCAGGCGAAACTATGGAAGATGTCCAGGCGATCCTGGACGCCGGCAAGCGCGTGCTTGCCATCGGGCGGCAACTCCGCGGCAACAGGGTCAAGGTGCACCTCTCGATAGGCAACTTCATCCCAAAACCTCACACGCCTTTTCAGTGGTATCCACTCAATTCCACCGATGAATTACAAGCCAAGCTGGACCTGCTGAAGGTGGGGGTCCGCCGCACTGGTCTCAAGCTCTCCTACAATATCCCGGACAATACCCTGCTCGAAGCCTGGCTCTCCCGAGGGGACAGACGCCTTGGGCAGGTCATCCAGCGCGCGTGGCAGCTTGGCGCGAAGTTTGATGCCTGGGGTGAGAACGACAACATGCCATTTTGGCGCCAGGCTTTCAGCGAGATTGAAATCAAACCAGACTTCTACGCCTACCGGGAACGCAATCTGGATGAGATCCTACCCTGGGATCACATCCACACCGGGGTCACCAAAACATTCCTCAAGCGCGATCTTGAATGGAGCAAACTCGGCAAAACGCGCAAGGACTGCCGCGAGCAGTGCTACGCCTGCGGTATTCTTGACGCTTTTGGAAAAGAACGCCCGGTTTCTCCGCTTGTCTACTGGGGGTGCCCATGAACAGTGAACCAATGCGCATCCGCATGACCTATGCCAAGCTGGGAAACCTGCGCTTCATCGGGCATCTTGACCTTCAGCGGCTCTTCGAGCGTGCCCTGCGCCGCACAAACCTCCCCTTGCGCTACACGCAGGGTTTCAGTCCGCACATGCGGATCAACCTGGCTTCAGCCTTGCCCCTCGGATTCATCGGAGAAGCCGAGCAGATGGACTTTTGGCTGGATCAGGAAGTTCCTTTGGACGAGATCAGTAATCGCCTGAGCAAATCCCTACCGGCAGAACTCATCTTGAAACACGTGCAGGAAATCGACAATCAAAAGCCCTCCCTTCAGTCCTCCTTGCTCTCCAGTGAATTCGAGATAGTGCTGCCTGGAGATCTCGACCCACAAGTCTTGCTGGATCAGATCAGCACTCTCCTGGCTCAGGATTCCCTGCCAGTTCAGCGGCGTAAGAAAACTGTAGATCTGAAACACCTGATCCTTGAATGGCAGCTTGGTAGCCAGGCACTTAAACCGCTTCTGAAAATTACAATGAAATCAACCCCGCTTGAGAACGGACGTCCGGATGAGCTGCTTGCGCTTCTGGGGATTGATCCAGCCGATTGCGTCATCACCCGAACCAAGCTGATCTTTTCGGAGGAATAGTGGAAGATAACTGCATTTTTTGTTCGATCGCGGCTGGTCATACGCAAGCCTGGAAGGTTCTCGAAACCGAAACCACTCTGGCGTTCCTCGATGCCCATCCTGTCGGGCTCTATCATACGCTGATTATCCCGAAAGCCCATTATTCCGACATTTTCACGGTCCCCCAGGCAGTTCTTGCAGATACGATGGAAACCGTGCGCCAGGTCAGCCTGTTATACAAGGACAAGCTTGGGCTCGAAAACCTGCACGTCTTTAACAACTCGGGGCGCCTGGCTTCACAGAGCGTATTTCACCTTCATTTCCACATTCTGCCGCGTTACCCGGACGACGGCAATAGTTTCCCAAGATTTAAGCGCCCTGACCTCACCGATCGTTTCGAGGAGATGATCGAAGCTTTGCAATGAAACTTACGAGCCTGAGTTTTGAAGATGCGATGGTATAATGTGAAATCTTGTTTCCGTGGCCTAATGGATAAGGCACTGGCCTCCGAAGCCAGTCATGTGGGTTCGAGTCCCACCGGAAACATTTGTGTTTAACTCATCAGGTCCACTCACTCAAGGAGCCTACTATGAGCGATGAAAGACTTCTCCAGGAACTTGCCGAACTGCGGCACAAACTCAACTATCACAGTTACCTGTACAACACGCTCGACCAGCCTGAGATTTCTGATTTTGAATACGATCAGCTCTTCAACCGCCTCAAAGCAATCGAAGCGGAGCACCCCGAACTCATTACCCCGGATTCTCCCACCCAGAAAATTGGCAACCAGATCTCTGAAAAGTTTACAAAAGTCAGCCATCCTGCCCCGATCCTGAGCCTTGCCAACGGCTTTGGCAGCCAGGACGCGTTAGCCTGGTATGAGCGTATTCTCCGGCTTGACCAGCGTGTTGCCCAGACCGACTTCCTGCTGGAGCCTAAGCTGGATGGTTTGACGGTAGTCCTGCACTACGACAATGGCATCTTTTCGCTCGGGGCAACCCGCGGCGACGGCAGCGTGGGGGAAGACATCACCGCCAATTTGCGCACCATCCCCAGCCTGCCCTTGCGCATCCCCGTCCTGCCGACCTCCAACCCTACGCCAGAACACATCGTTTTCCGGGGAGAAGTCTTTCTCACCAAAGCGGATTTCCTCGCGCTTAATGCCGAACTTGAGCAAAAAGGCGAGAAAACATACCTTAATCCCCGCAACACAGCCGCTGGTTCTCTGCGCCAGCTGGATCCTTCAATCACCGCAACCCGACCTCTGAAATTCTTCCTCTACCAGGTGCTGGAATCTTCCGACCCACTCCCCCAAACCCAGTCCGGCATCCTGGATTACATCGCCAGTTTCGGTCTTCCGGTCAACCCCCTCAGGTGGCACGCTAAAAACATCACGGAGGTCATCCAGACCTGCGAAAAAGAAGGACTCAACCGTCACAACTGGGCTTATGACGCGGATGGGATTGTCATCAAGATCAACGACCTCCAGCTTTCCAATGACCTCGGCTATGTGGGCAAAGATCCCCGCGGCTCGCTTGCCTATAAGTACCCCGGTGAGGAGGTTGAGACCACATTGCTCGACATCCAGGTCAATGTTGGTCGCACGGGTGTGCTTACCCCTTTGGCATTACTGGAACCCGTGAATGTTGGCGGAGTGGTTGTGAAACAAGCCACGCTCCACAATTTTGACTTCATTGCAGAGAAGGATCTGCGTATTGGCGACCGCGTTTTGTTGAAAAGAGCGGGTGAGGTCATCCCCTACATCGTAGCCGCTCTCAAGGAAAAGCGCGATGGCAGCCAGAAGGTCTATGAGCCCCCGACCGAATGCCCCTCATGCGGTTCCCAGGTTGAGCATGCTCCCGGCGAAGTCGCCTGGTACTGCGTCAATGCAGCCTGCCCCGCCCAATTGACCCGCAACATAGAAAACTTTGCTTCCCGCTCGGCGATGGATATCACCGGTCTTGGCGAGCAGATTGTCGCTCAACTGGTCCAAAGCGGGCTGGTAAGCAACCTGCCGGACCTCTACCAACTGACCAAAGATCAGCTCCTCACACTCGACAAATTCGGTGATAAGAAAGCCGAAAATCTCCTGGAAGCCATCCAGGCGTCAAAATCCCAGACTCTGCAGCGTTTGATCATTGGCTTGGGTATCAAAGGCATCGGTGAGGTTGCCGCGCGCAAATTAGCCCAGAAATATGGCAACCTTGAAAAGATTTCGCAGGCAGGTTTCGACGAATTGCAACAATTGGAAGGCGTGGGTCCCAACCTGGCAGGGTCCATCTTTGAATGGTTCCAGCTTGAGAGTAACCAGCAGGTTCTTAAGCAATTAAAAGAGCTCGGGCTCTGGCCTGTTGAAGGCACCAGTTCGTCCGCTGAGGAGCTGCCACTGGCGGGTATGACATTTGTGGTAACGGGCACGCTTGAAGGTTTCACCAGGGATGGGATCTCTGAGTTTATCCTGGCAAATGGCGGCAAGGTTTCAGGCTCCATCAGTTCGAAAACATCCTATTTGGTGCTTGGCGCTGATCCAGGCTCAAAATACGACAAAGCGCGTCAGCTTGGCGTGCCGATCATCTCCGAACAAGAACTGCGCGAGCTAGCTGCCTCCTGAAATTCTAAAAAATGTTCGTAGTTCGTAGGGCGGAATGGCGCGTTCCTGCCCCGCGATTCTGTTCGCGGGGTTCGTCACTCCGCCAGTTAAGACAACTCGGTTTTTTTGTAGATACCGTCTTGATTGTCAAGAGTTAAAGCAAAATTGGTTGCCATAATTTGGATCAAACGGTTTGCCAGACTTCAGCACTCCATATGCCAGGTGCAGCAAT
>DIVL01000005.1 GCA_002435825.1 Anaerolineaceae bacterium UBA6133 | reverse complement strand
TCGGTAACATTTTCTATTGAGGCATTACGACACCAACATTACATATTTTGTATTTATTAGTAAAAAAGGCATCTCTGCTTCAAACTAATCCCTCAAAACCGGGAGCATGCATTACAATCCAATTGGATTCCTGACCGGAGGAAAACAAGAAGAGGCTGCTGCGTGAACCCACTTCGAGACAAATACCGATCCATCCTTATGAGCCTGGTTATTGTGCTAATTCTGGAAGTCTGCCTGTTGATTCCCAACGCCGCTCAGGCAGCCTCCATTACGCCACCCCAGCACCCCGAGCAAATTGAAGCCAGCATCCAAACCGGCTCAGCAGGCATTGCCACTGGCGACCCAGATGGTGCCCACGCGCGTTATGGCTGGTCGTTCGCAATTAACCAGGTGGGTCATCTCAACAGTTCCTATCAACTGTATTCGAGCAATCCAAGTGACGCCTACTTCCATCACGGTGTCGATCTGCTGGCTGCGGATGGCACCCAGGTGCGCACACCCGTGACAGGGCAGGTGGTGAACATCGAGAATTACAGCTATCCCACAGAACTCTACTGGGAGGTGGCCATCCTTGACCCGGAAGGCTATGTCTGGCAATATCACCATATTGACGAACCTACCATCCCGCCAGCCATTTACACTGCATTCCAGGCCTATCAGGATGACCCTGTCAATGGCGGTTTCATCCCCGCCAACAGCCACTTAGGAAACATTGTCACCTGGCCAGTTTGGTCCTTTGGTTATTACTTCCACCATATCCACCTCAACATCCTTGCCGCGGGCGATATTTACCTGAACCCGCTGGAGTTCCTCGATTACACCTACGTGGACACGCAGGCTCCCGAGGTGCAGGCAGTAGGGCTATTCACAGGCACCAATACTTTGCCCGGCGTTAACACCATTCCCTACGGCACGGATTACAGCATCTATGCGCACACGCGCGATCTCTTCATGAGCCAGGTTTATTACATGCCGCCGCACCGCATTACTTTTGAACTGGATGGCGAGCCTCAGTCCTACACTGCCTGGGATTTCCATGCCCTTCCGGGCGGCAGTTTGGATACCGCCTATGTAAACCAGTATTTCCTGCCGGGGTTGACCAAGGGTAACTATGATGATCGCGATTTTTACATCAACCTGGGCTTTGCCAAAGACGGTAATAATCCACTGCCCACTGACCCTGGAGTCCACATGCTTGACATTAAAGTCTGGGATTATTCCACGAACCGCGCTACATGGAAATATATCTGGACAATCACCCAACCCTTGCCGGATAACGGCTGCGCAACCGGGCAGGGGGTAAACTATACCTATGAGTTTACGGACGACGCCTGGATCGAGGACCTCAACCTGGGGCTGATGCTGGCGCATGCGGCTAGGGGGGATGTGAGAGTAAGCCTGAAAGGTCCCAAGGATGCCAGCCCCGTGACCTTGATTGAGCCTTCCGCAGATACGAACATCAACTATAACCTCCTGATGGATGACGCTTCGAACCTGCCAATCAATGACGGAAACCGAGATGATCTCACTCCGCCCTCCTACAAACGCAGTGTCGGTCCGCAGACCGACGGCAGCCTGGACGCTTACACTGGTCTGAATGCCTTCGGAACCTGGCAGGTTTTCGTGTGCGATGCGAAAACAGGCAACACCGGAGCGGTTCACGACCTGGAACTTTTCATTACAACCAGCATGAATCGCCCACCACAAATATTCCTGCCGCTGGTGATCACAGGCGAGTAATGTAATTAAACGATGGGGGTTTATCTCTGCGCCAGCATACCTGATCCTACCAGGATTTCCTGCAGCTGCTGGGTAATTTCCTTGCGACGTTCAGACTGGATGGCTAACTGAAGTTCTTCAAGCAAACTCGAGGTGTTTTCTTTCGCTTCTTCAAGCAGGCGGTAGCGATAGAGATTTTCAGCCGCGATTGCATCCAGGATCAATTGATAGAAGCGGATTGCCAGCAGGTGGCTGTCGATCTGCTCGAGCATCACTTCCGGATCGCCCTCGATGATCGGGGGAGGCCAGGGTAGTTCCTTTTGTCTCTCGTCGTGGTGTTCCTCACTGCGTGTTGGCATCAGCGTGGTGAATACCGGGCTGTAATTTGTCCCGACTGCACGTTTGCGGAAAGACAGGATCTCCACCTTCGCAAGCGTCCCAGCTTCAAAAGCAGCTGTCCAGCGGCGCATCAGCCGGGCAGCCAGTTCATAAGCCGGCTGTGAGCCCTTCCCCAGTGTCTCCTGCCCATCAAATGCGATGCCTTCCTCCGTTAAGGCGCGCTGGACTCTGACGCCAAAAGCCAGCACCTTTGTCGGCAAAGCGTCTTTCTGCTGCAAACGCTCAGATGCCAATTTGGCTAATTGTTTGTTGTACTGCCCGCAAATCCCCCGGGAGCTGCCTATGACCGCCAACACCCGGTTCTGCTCCACCGGTCGGTAATCCAACCGCTCTTCCACTTCGTGCTTTACCAGCTTGTCCCCTGCCATGAACCTCACCTGGGCTGCCACCAGCGAAAAACGCTCCGCGTAAGCCGTGAGAGAAGCCTGGCGGTTGAGCGCCATTTGCATGGTACTCAGCGAGAGCACGCGTAAAGAACCCAATAGTGGTTCGATGGCCTCCAGGTTCGAGAGCCTGGCTTCTGCGCGTTCCTTGCCTTCAGACATTTATGCTTTAGCCCACCTGGAATTTGTCGAGTGTCCAGATAAAGACCACTGCCGAGCTTTTTCCAAGAGGTGCTGCCTCATTTTCCATATGCGGTTCACAATCAACGTGCAGTCCGTAGCCATGATGTATCGATTCAATCTCATTACAGGAGTCCGTAATGAGGTTCAGAGCCGTCTGCACTTCACTGCTGCGAACTGCAATATACAGCGTCAGTTGACTCTGGCGCAGCATACCTCCCCGCGTCTCAGAGTACGTGGCTGTAAAGCCAGCATTGATCAGTGCCGAAAGCACGTCATCACCATATTTTCTTGGCACGATCGCCATGATCATTTTCATTTGTTTTGCTTCTCTTTCTTATCCCAAAAGTCCAGAAAGACACCTAAAGCCTGGTTCAAATCGGCTTTGGATTCTTCACTCAGGCTGCGTTGGTGTTTGATGGCATCAACTGACTGGGCAGCGTGGCTGTGCAAGTAGCTGACCATTTCATCCGCAAACACACTCACTTTTTCGGGCTTGATTTCGTCCATAAAGCCCTGGGTGAGAGCATAGAATTGCACCACCTGATTCTCGAAACGCACTGGTTGGTTGGGACCTTGCTGCAGGAGGGCGTTCAGCCTCTGCCCGCGTTCGATTTGCTTGCGCGTGGCTTCGTTTACCTCGGTGCCAAACCGAGCAAAGCGGGCCACTTCTTCGTACTGTGAGAGCTCCAGTTTCAAGGCTTGCACCACCGACTTCATCGCCGGCTCTTGCGCCGCAGACCCCACTCGTGAGACGGACCTGCCGATGTCGATGGCGGGTTTGTTGCCTTTATTGAATTCATCCGCGTCCAAAACGATCTGCCCATCGGTGATGGAGATCAAATTGGTCACAATGTAGCTTGAGATATTCCCGCGTTGGGTTGCCGCAATAGGCAATGCTGTGATGCTCCCACCACCCTGCATCTCGTTCAGGCGGCAGGCGCGCTCAAGGAGACGCGAGTGAAGATAAAAAATATCTCCCGGATAGGCTTCGCGTCCAGGTGGACGCCGCAGCAGCAAACTCATCTCACGGTACGTATCCGCATGCTTTGATAGATCGTCAAAAACGATCAAGACGTCCATGCCGTTATCCAGCAGGAATTCAGCCAGGGTGACACCCGCGTACGGCGCCAGGTAGCGCAGGGCAGGGGGATCGTCCGGGCTTGAAACCATCACAGTGGTCTGGTTCATGACTCCACCAGCTTTGAGGGTTTCGACAGCACGTAACACTGACGTCTTCTTCTGCCCGATAGAAACGTACACACAACGGACATCGGTTCCCCTCTGGCTGAGGATGGCGTCGAGTGCCAGGGTGGTTTTCCCTACCTGGCGGTCACCAATGATCAATTCACGCTGTCCGCGCCCAAGCGGAAGGAGTGCGTCGACGATCTTTGTACCGGTGAACAGCGGCGTGTCAACTGGGGCACGGTCGATCACACCCGGCGCGATGCGTTCTACGGAGCGAAATTCAGAGGGAACAATCGTTCGATTATCATCCAGCGGTCTTCCAAGGGGATCCACCAATCTGCCCAGAAAGGAAAGACCCACCGGGATACTGAGACGTTTGCCTGTTGCTTTAGCCAAGTCTCCTCCCCGGATGCCAGTGTCATCGCCCAAAAGGATCACATCCACATGCTTGCGGTCGAGATTCAGCACCATCCCCTGCACCCCATTCGGGAAAGTTACCAATTCCTCCAGGAAAACCATCGGCAATCCGCTGAGCGTGGCAATACCATTGCCAACATGCTGCACAGTACCAACACTGCGGATGAAGACCTGGTGCTTTTGCCTCTGGCCGGCTGACTGAAGCTCACTTATGACATATTCCGGTTTGAGGGTTTTTGGACGCGCTGGCAATTTTTCTGCCACACGAGCCTTCACGTCTTCCAGGAAACCTTCGCGTTTTACCAACAAGGGATCATTTACGCGCAAGCGCTCGGTCAGATCTGAAAGTTTTTCCAGGGTCACAAGATCTAAATCATTCATTTTCAGGTTTTGCCAGCGTCTCTAATTTCTGACCAATTTCATCCCGCAAGGATTCCAGATGTGTACTGATGGTGTTATCCAGCACGATGTCTCCAACTCTCGCTCGGATGCCGCTCACCAGTTCCGGTTTGACGCTTACCACCAGATCCACTTCCTTGTCCGTCAGGGCGTTGAAAGTGCTAAGCAGCTTCATTTGCTGTTCGGTAGTGAGCTCGCGCGGCACTTCTACTTCCACGGTTGGAATTCTTTCTTCCAGGGATTCGCGGATGTTTTGGACCATGCGCATGTCTGTGCGACCCATATTCCAGATGTTGCTGGTCATCTTTTCGAGGAGCTGATCATGAACTTCAGGAGGTATGACTTCGCGCAGGGTGTAATTGCTGATGTTGATGACCGTCTCCACCAGGTCACTCTGCAGGCGCTTGATGTCCACTTCCTGCTCCTTGCGCGCCTCGTTAACCGCTTCTATCATGATGGACTCTGCTTCCTGGCGGGTCGCCTCCAGCAGATCTTCCTGCTGTTTCTGGCTATTAACATATGCCTGATCTGTGATTTTTTCGATCTCCTCATCAAGGTTGATCAGGCGCTTGTCGAGCTCCTCCAGGCGCTGTTGAGCATCCAATTGGTCGCGCTGCAGTGCTGCCCTGAGGGCAGCTTTCTCAATTGCCCGTTCCTCCGCACGCATGGTCATCGGTTTGAAAACCAGGAAGTACAGGATCACCGTCAAGACCAGGAAGTTGAGAATCGTCCAGATGATGGTGCTAAGGTCAAGGTCGAGCATGACTTAGCCCCCAAAAA